>NZ_JBSGEZ010000208.1:0-2945 GCF_053603155.1 Nocardia sp. NPDC004260
CCCGAGGGGTGCGGTCCGCGGCCCGGGGCCGCGCGCTCCCTGCGGTCGCGTGCGGGCGCTGCCGCCCCGCACCCCGGCCCGCTCGCCGCGGAGGCAGACCCTCCGAAGGTACGCCAAAAGACAAAAAGCAGAAGACAAAATCCAAAGAAAAACAGTGAATAATACCACTCGCCAGGAAACCGCTAGAAAATGCGTAAGGTGCGTAAGGTAGATAGAATAGAAGATGTAAGGCAGAGGGAACAAAAGGCCCGGAAGGCCGGGCCGCCAACGCTTTGCAGAAGGGTGAGAAATGCTCGACTACAGCCAGATGACCCGTGGCGACTTCATTGCCTCGCTCCACGCCCTCATTCTGGACAACCCCGCCGCATCGTCCGATGACCTCGAAAATGTCATCGTTATCGCGATACTCGATCGCGAAACTCAGCGACTCATCACCATCGGACAATTCGATCTGGTCGTGCTTCCCAAGGCAATCGCGGCAGAAATCGGCGTCGAGGTCGTTCGCGGCAACTTCGCCGCTGTCCTCACCGTTATCGCCGACGCGGACCACCAGAGCGCTGGTGAACACACCTCCCACCTCATCGCCGAGGCCCTGCGCGACAAGGACGTCCCGGTGCTGAGCCGCATGCACACCGCCGCCCTCGTCGCGGGCGGGCAGTGGCGCGACCTCGACACCGGCGAAACCGGAACGCTCACCGACCCCGCAACCACCCCGGTCGCCCTGGCCCGACTCATCGACGGGCGCGGCCCGATCCCCGACCGAGACACCCTCGACAGGCTGTTCACCCCTACCACCCCGGCCGACGTCGCCGCAGTCGAAGGCGACTACCGCGCCAATCCCGCCGCGTTCACCCGCGCCACCCTCGCCACACTGCGCGAAGTCATCGCCCTGCACAGCGAGGCCACCACCGACGACGACCGCGCCCACGCCATCGGCCGGACCGAATTCGAGTTGGCCGCCCGCGTCGGTGCAATCATCGACGAATCCGGCAGCGCCCGAGACGCCTTGCTCGGAATCGCGCTGGTCGACATCCCGGCCGCCATCGCGATCTACACCCACATTGCCAACCAACTCACCGGCAGCATCCGCGCTCACATGCTGGGAGCGGTAGCGATCCTGTACCTCGCCGACGGACGCGGCTACCACGCGCACGACGCCATCCACCACGCGATCCAAGCCGGATTCGACGAGTACACATTGCCGCCGGTCACCGTGCGCGCCCTCATCGCATCCCACCGCTTCGACATCGAAGCCGAGACCGCACGCCGCTTCATGGCACTCGGGCCGGTCGCCGCCAAGTTCTACGGGATCGAGGTTCCCGACTACAACCCCTACACCACCGAATAGGCCCACCCAGGGAGCCCCGGCAAACCGCCGGGGCTCCCGCCCCGAACAAACGCCCAGCACGCCCACCAGCCGCGCCCGGCGGAATCGGAACTCCGCTGCGCTCCGTGCTGTGTTTTCAGGCGGACAGCGCCCAGCCGACCGAGTTGGCAACCCGACCCGCCCAAACAATCCCACCAGAACCCGCCCGCCGGGCCGCTGCGCGGCCCGGCGGGCGGAACACACCATCGCACGAACAGGACAACGACGAAGACCATGACATCACACGCACTCACCGCCGCGGACGTGCTGGCCAGGCTCTATGCCGCCGTCGACGACCGCCACCTCGCCTGGCTCGACGATCTCACCATCGCGGCGGGACTTCGGCGGCACTGCACGCACTGCCACGCAATGGCCACCGCAGACGGATGCGATCAGTGCGGCACCACACCCGCAGAACAGGCCATCGCGACAACCCTGGCCATCTACCCCGATTTCGCCATCACCCGCGTCACCGAGCCGCAGTATCGCTACCTCCTCGCCCACACGACGAGCGGCGAAGGCATCTACCTCATCCGGGACGACCACGGTGACATCGCAGACTTCACCGAGGACGTCTACGAGCAATGCGTCAGAGAAGGCCAGGCAGCAGGACTCAATCCCGTCTACCACGTCCACTCGCGCTACAACCTGTTCGCAACCACCGGCGTGCAGTGGAACCAAGCACCCGTTCCACCAACCAACGAAGACGCAGTCACACACAACGATTCGACCACCCGGTCGCTGATCACCAGAGAACAGGCCGAGAGCTGGGCAGGCCGGGCACTGTCGGACGACGAGATGGACCGTCTCGACGACGCCATCCCGAACTCCAGCATCCCCGAAGCCATCGCAACCATCATCGACAGCTTCCAGACCGCCGACTGACCGCGCGCACGAAA
This sequence comes from Nocardia sp. NPDC004260, assembly GCF_053603155.1. NCBI lineage: Bacteria > Bacillati > Actinomycetota > Actinomycetes > Mycobacteriales > Nocardiaceae > Nocardia > Nocardia sp. NPDC004260. Next base: position 2,266 of record NZ_JBSGEZ010000208.1, read on the forward strand.
ACGGTCGGCACCTGGACCCACCAGGCTGCCGACCGCAATCGTGAGGATTTCCTGCCCTATCGCTCCAAGCGCGAACCGTCAACATCGTAGAGCGGGCGGAACAGGCGAACACTCCCGTTCTGCGCGCCGAAGTCGGAACCTCGGAAAATTTTGCCTTCCACGACCGCCTCGAGGTCCGCCGCGGAAATGTCGTTCAACGACGCCAGAATCCGTGCCGCTTCCCGATCCACCGCCGACACATCAGCCATATCCTCAACCCCAATTCGGATCACGCAAACAATCACATTGACAGGCTATTTCGCGAGGACAAGAGTCGTTCGCGCTACCAGTGTAAGCCACGGCCCCTGCATTCACTCGGCCCGCATGCTCAGCCCAAAGCGAACAAAAACGAAGAAGATCGGAGCTACCGCGACACAGAGCCTGCCCGACCTCCGTAGCTCCCGCACAATCACCCCCCAGCGGCATTACGTCCGCCACCGGCACGCCGGGCGCCGCGCCCGCCGGCCGCGTCGCTGGTCCCGACCATCGCGGCCTGCGGCCGCGCGGCGGTGCAGGGCGGACAGCCGAGGTGGCGCCGGTGTGTCCTTCGGCGGGGCCTGCGCCGATGCTGGCACACCAGAACCCGGGCCGGGGGGGGGGGGTGTGGGGGCCACGCGGGGGGGCGGGGGGGGGGGGGCGCC
>NZ_JBSGEZ010000209.1:0-2931 GCF_053603155.1 Nocardia sp. NPDC004260
CGCTACGAACGCCGCGCCGACATCCACCAAGCCCTACTCAGCCTCGCCTGCGCCGTCATATGCCTCCGCAAACTCATTCTGAACTGAATTCTTAGCCAAGCACCCTTTGCAGGACCGCCGGTTGCCGCGAGATATCCTGCGGTGCACGTTGTTCCGCGCAATCTTCGTGCGTCCGACGGGCTATTGCACGGCTACTGTTCCGGCGGCGCTGCCCGCGACCGGCGACGCGGCGCCAGCCCCATCCCGGGGTGCGTTTGCTGATCACCCCGTGGAAGTCCGCGGTCTGGACCGCCGCCCCCGCTTCCCCTCCAACGGCGAACTCGAATCGTGGGAGTGTTTCTGACCGATCAACCCACCCCGGCCATCGTCGAGGTGTCGGTATTCAACCCGCCTGCGACAGCTGGTTGCGCCACCGGACGTAGTCACAGACCGCCGCGTCCTGCTCGGCATGGCTGCGATGGTCGGCACGAACACCAGCTCGACCTCGTTGTCCGAACACCACGCCCGGACCTCGGCACCCTTGTGGACCGAGTAGTTATCGCAGATCAGATTCAGTTTCTCGAGATCATTTCCGTCGCCGCTGCCGACACCGCGGTTGCGGCGGAATGAGTTTTGTCCAGAAGTCATGGCGTACCGCGTCCCATAACTTGGTCATTTCCGGAAGGAGTTCTCGCGCTTGTGCGAGATCCGGAAAGTTCTCGGGACCGAAGGATACGATCGGCGTGGCGCCGGATGCCTCGTGGACGGCGACAATGGAGATCAAGTGGTCTTGGAACAGCCGCCACGTCACGCGTAATCCTTCGACCTCGGTTCTTCGCACATCATTCATGTTTCTTTTCCAACTCGTAGACTCTGTTCCAATGCAGTTCGACCGTTATCGATGTCGACCTCCTACTGATTTTGGTTTCACGAATACCGTCGGCTGGGTCACGTCCGGGCATGGATGAGAAACGCGAACATGCCACCTTTATCGCACCTACTGACGCTCGTCGGCGTGAGGAGTGATTCCGCACCCGCCCGACCGCACTCCGATCAGCTGCGGTAGGTGCGGGCAACCAACGCCGAACGCAGGCGCCACAGCCCGCTCGGCTGGGCGGGATCGAAACCTGTGAGCTGACCGATCCGCTTGAGCCGGTAGTCCACGGTGTTGGTGTGCACGTGCAGTAGCCGCGCAGTGCGCTGGCGGTTCAGGTTGTGCGCTATATGGACCTGCAGAGTCTCCAGCAGTTCCGGATATTCATCCAGGGGATCGAGCAGCGACCCGAGCTGCTCACGGGCGGGGCCGGGGCGGGTGAGCTGGTATTCCAGAGCCAGCTCGTCGAAGTGATACAGGCCAGGCACCGACCCGAGCCGGGTGACCATGTCGAGCAGTTCGTGGGCTTGATCCGCGGCGGTGGGCACGCTGTCGGTAGAGGCGGTGACCGCGGTCGCGGTGATGTGCACGCGGGCCGCCCGCGACAGATGCCCGACCAGTTCCTTCACGTCGTCCTTGGTGATGTGATCGGCGGGGATGAGCAGAGTGCCGCCGTCGACCGAAAGCAGCGAAAGCACGGTGTCGTCGCAGCGGGTGGCCAATTCCGCCTGCACACGCCGGAGTTTGCGGCGGGCAACGACTTTCGCATCCAGCATCGGGTTGGACTCGTCCGGGTGAGAAGGAATGGCGAGGGCTATGACGCGATATCCGTCGGAGATGTCGATGCCACACTCGCGTGCCATGGTGGAGGTGGGTGTCCCCCGAGCAGCGCCGAGGTGAGCGTGTGCACCGCGGTGTGGTGCTCCGACACGACCGCGCGCAGTTCACGCACATAGGCCGCCGAGACCGCCGTGGTCATGGTGTCGAGCATTTCGACGACGAGTTTGGCGCCGTCGAGGATGCTTTGATAGTCGTCCGTGCTGACTGTGAGCATCGGCTCGGTGTCAGCCGGGCCGGAGGCACGCTGCTCGGCCAAAGCTGCGGACACCACCAGGTCGAAGCCGATCTTGAAGCCCTCATGGATAGCGTGGTGAATGGTACCGATGGGCACGCCTTCGCGCGCCCATTGCGCTGCGGCCTCCTCGAGTTGCCCGGTCTTCTCCGAAATATTGCTGCCGTCCAGCATGCTGACCGCCAGCTCCAAGCACACGCGGGTGATGATGGTGATGTCGCCATGGATCGCGTCACCGGGCAAGGTGCCGCAGGGGGCGACGGTTTCCACGAAATGCCCGACCATCTGCCGTGACAAGGCGCGCACGTCTTTCAGCGGCAGCGACATGGGCCGACCGGATACGGTGAGACCTTGCCGTCCAGCGAAGGTGAGAGACATGGTGGAGCTTCCTTCCACCCCCGTTAACTGTGCTATTGCACCAGCGTAACTAGCGCAAGAACGCAGACAACGGTTTACTCCGAGTAACGTGATATTCGGTAAGCACGCTCGGCAAGCGATAGTGAGAGTTCACAATGGCGGTCGGCTGCACTGCTACCGGAGGGCCGGGATACCGCAGAGCGGCGATCTGAGCATACCCGGGGGCAAATGGTCGAAAAAGAGGGCAACCGGCGAGTGCAACGGCGCGAACCCACACCTCTCGCGCATGCATCCCCTCCGTCTGCGCAGCAGACACCGTGCGGCGGCCTGGGCCGCGTGAGGCTTGGTCGAGATGCGAGCAGTGGAATGTTCGTTTCCCTAACCAAGGTCCAGCGGGCCAGCTGCTGCGCATTGATACAGGCGGATCGAGCCGACGCTGCCCAACTCCTCCCCGACGGGCGGCGCACAAACCTACTGGACCCTAGACCGGTATAGCACATCTCCCAATACACTCCCGGCCTGGCGAGTCGCTAGTGCACCGATACTTATGGCAACAATGAGACACCTTCTGTCAACCTCAGGCGGCGAGTACGCGTTGGCGGTTGCTGACGTGGGTTTCTTCGTTGTAGGCGGTGCCGCGGGTCAGGCA
>NZ_JBSGEZ010000210.1:0-2816 GCF_053603155.1 Nocardia sp. NPDC004260
CAGATCACCCTGGCTCGGCACACGCCCCAACGTCACCCGAACATTCCGCTCGAGACCCTGCCGTCACCGCACGAAAAACACCAGTCACCTAGCCGGCAGGGCTAGTGGCTCGCTCCGAGTAGGGTTGCATCGGTAACCGGGCGTGACCGATTGACAGAGAGGATGTGGGTGAGCACCTCCCGCCGGGGTCTGACCCATCGACTGACTGACTTGGGGTCTTCAACGGGATTTGTCGGCCTGGGCGGGAGGTCCTCGTGTGCACTCACTGGGTGTGGCGTTGTGACTTCAGGAGCCTGGCCAGAGGCCCCATCTCTGTCTTGTCCGCGTGCCCGGCTGGTGCGTGCCGCTCTGCCCAGTTGACGAGTAACAGGACGACGATGCGCTCCATTACACACGAACACACCGCGTCGGGCGAGATAGCCGGCGAAGTCGATACCCACCAGGACACTCACACCGCCGCCGTGCTCGATACCGTCGGCCGGGTCCTGGGGACGGCCGTGTTCACCGCCGATGCCGAAGGATATGCCGCGCTGCTGGATTGGATGCGCGGGTTCGGCCACCTGGTTCGGGTGGGAGTGGAAGGCACCGGTGTCTACGGTGCGGGATTGGCGCGCGTACTGCGTGAGCACCATATCCAGGTGGTGGAAGTCGATCGTCCCGACCGCAGGACTCGCCGTTTCCAGGGAAAGTCCGATCCGATCGACGCCATCCAGGCGGCGAGGACGGCATTGGCTGAGCACCGGACCGGCACACCGAAACAACGCGACGGCCGCGTCGAAGCGCTGCGCAATCGTCGCGTCGCGCGTCGGTCTGCGGTCGACCAGCGTGCCGACGCTCAACGCCGCATCAAGACGCTGATCGTCACCGCACCCGACGAGTTACGCCAGCAATTGCGTGGGCTGGCGGTGAGCGCACTGATCGCCACGTGCGCGGGCTTCGAACCCGACCACACCGACGCCGCAACCCCGCTCACCGCCACCAAGATCGCGTTGCGCTGCCTGGCACGGCGTCACCAGCAGCTCTCGACCGAGATCACTGAACTCGACGAACTACTCGCTCCGCTGGTGGCCGCCATCAACCCGAAGCTGGTCGCCGCCCACGGTGTCGGCACCGACACCGCCGGTCAACTGCTGGTCACCGCCGGGCAGAACCACGACCGCATCCGGTCGGAGGCCGCGTTCGCGATGCTCTGCGGCGTCGCTCCGATTCCCGCGTCCTCGGGCAAGACCCACCGGCACCGACTCAACCGCGGCGGCGACCGCCACGCCAACGCAGCGCTCTACCGCGTCGTGCTCTGCCGCCTGCGTTGGGACCCACGCACCCGCGCCTACGCCGAACGACGCACCAAAGAAGGCATGTCCAAGAAAGAAATCATCCGCTGCCTCAAACGATACGTCGCCCGCGAGCTCTACCAGCTCATCACCACAGACAGCCCTCAACCCGCTCCTTGACATCCATAGGAGCATCCTGCCCGATACATCGCGCGCACCCCGACGAGATCGCCGCCGCGTGCCCGGAAATGACCGCCCTGGGACAGAGCCCAGTTCTCGTCACAGACCCCTCTCCCGGACCCTGGTTCAGTGGTGGGAGTGGTCGATGCTTGCTCGGCCGGGTGGGAGTCGCGAATGATTGGGCGGTGACGTCCCTGTCTGCAACGACTGTGCTGTCCGATGGACGTCGGGGCCATTCGTATAGCCGCGGAATTGCCAACACCTGTGGTTTGGTCTGTTTCAGGCGACCTCCGTTCGGGCGGTGTCGGTCGAGTCGGTTGACGATGCGTCGTATCGTTGCGGCGTGTACGGCCGCCGTCACCGTCCACGCCGCTCTTTGTACTGGACTGGCTCCCGCCGCGCCGATACGAGAGGGGCGCTACGTCGCACTGGGCAGTTCTTACGCCGCAGGTCCGGGTCTAACCCCGGTGATCGACCAGGGGTGCCTGCGTTCGAGCCGCAACTATCCCCACCAGCTGGCAGAGGCCCTCGGTCTTGACCTGGTCGACGTCACTTGCTCGGGTGCGACGACCGCCAATATCCTCGACAAGCCGCAGCAACTGCGGGGTGGCAGGTCCGTGCCCGCGCAGATCCAAGCGGTCACGCCAGACACACGGCTGGTCACGATCACGATCGGCGGGAACGACCTCGGCTTGATCGGGACCATGATCGATCGAAGTTGCGGAGCGATACAGGCAGCTTGCGCCGCTGTGGTAGGCAGGCCCACTCAGCCTATCCCGGAGGACTTCGCCTCAGTCGAACAGTCCATTGCCAAGGTCGTGCGGACCGTTCAGTCTTCCGCACCACGAGCAAGGGTGCTGCTCGTCAACTATCTGCCAGTGCTCGACTCGGCTGCCGATACCTGCCCGCAAGCCCCCCTGGGAGTCGAGGACGCAATTGGTTCCCGCCGCGCCTTCGAGGGGCTTATCAGCGCAACACGCGCGGCCGCCGCAACCGCCGGTGTGACTACAGTCGGTATTTCCGATGCCGAAGACCACACTGTCTGTGCAAGAGAACCATGGACGTTCGGCTTCCACAATCCCATCACGACCGGCTCCAGCGGAACCGAAAGCCAAGCTGGAATCATGGGCACCTTCGGCAGCTCCTACCACCCCAATCCCGTTGGAACCATGGTGATTGCCGGGGAGCTTGCTCACATCCTCAGCTCGTAAATAGAGCGCGCAGCGGTGAGGTGCGGGACTGTAAAGAAGACAACGGCGATGCGGGCGATTTAGAACTCAGTTCAGAATGAGTTTGCGGAGGCATATGACGGCGCAGGCGAGGCTGAGTAGGGCTTGGTGGATGTCGGCGCGGCGTTCGTAGCGG
>NZ_JBSGEZ010000211.1:0-2801 GCF_053603155.1 Nocardia sp. NPDC004260
TCCCACCCGTCCCGCAGTTCGGGCAGGCTCAGGCCTGCCCCGACCTCGAGGTCGATGATCGCCGGACCGAGGCGCGCGCTGTGGGAATCACGCCACTGGGCGATGTAGCCAACGACATAACCGTCGACGACGCTGACTCGGGGCTGCAGGACGGTCCCAGTCGCCCGCGTCCGGCGGATCCATTCGACCTCCGAAAGGCTGACCGCAGCCGTGGCGCGCAGCGTACGCCGCAGCATCCGATGGTCCGAGCCGTCACTGTCTTCCAGCCGCTCGATTCCCGCCAGCATCTGCTGCTCAAAACTCACACCAGGCCCAGGAGCCGCCGACCGATACAGGCAAAGGTCACAACCGGTCAACGCGACATGATCCGATCAGTCGATGAACCGACGATCACCGTCGACCGAGGGGAGTTGATCCTTGCCGAATCGAGCATCCGCTCAGCATGCCCAGTAACCAACACATCCGACATGGGGGAAATCCCTACGATCGCGACCGCGCCGGCGACTCCGACTGTCGCAAAAGCGCTTGCCGCGCAAAGAATCGCCTCGGCGACCGCAATGCCGACACCGCCGGGACAGATGCCGATTTCCCGGTCTCATCAGCCGCCGCGTGAGCTGGCGACGCACTCACCGCCCTCGGATAGCCGCACCGAGCACACCGAGTCCTTGTCATACCACCGACCTCGCCCGAGCAGGCGATCACCGAAACGGCAGGTCGGACATTGGATAGATGAAGCAGAAAAAGCTTGAACAAAACGCACCTGACCACACCCCGCCCTACGTAACCCGCCGGTCGCCATCGCGCCACGGACCCGGCCGAGTCCGGCCACACATGCCCACCCTCCAGGAGGCGCAGTCGCGCAAGTCTCGAGGTTCCTGGGCATGGGTCGACGATCAACTCGCCGCGCGCACTCTCCTTCCATTAACTGAACCCGGACGCTGGCGTCAACTACGTCAACGACACCCTAGTCGGACCCATGGGAACATGCTTTCGATCATGTCACGTACTGGTCGGTCTGGCGGTATAGGCTCACCGTCATGGTGCAGGTCGGTGACAGAGTGCTGCTGGTCGCGGGCGGGGTCTCGGTGTTCGAGGTCCTGGAACTGGAAGACGACGAGCGAGATCGTGCAGGTTGTGCTGGACGCGCCCGGCCGCTACCCGTTCAGCGTCCGCACCGAGACACTCGTAGCTGCGGGCACGCGTGTTGCCGCCTTTGAGCGAGGCCGCTGAACTGTGTCAGATCACGGCCCGGCAGATGTATGCGGTCGCCTACCTTCCATATCGGGAGCCAAGCTGTGACATCGACGAGTTCGACAGCCGCAACGGCACGTCGGACCTTCCCGATCCGCTGCGCAACGCGCATAAGCTGTCGTGGTTCTATCTGCTCGGCGCTGCTGAGCTGCTTGATGCAGTCGGTCGCCTGGTGGTGCCGCCGCAGTTGGGTGTAGCAACTGCGACGCTTGCCCGGAGCGCCGCCGAATTTGCTGCGCACGCTAAGTCCGTTGCCAACCCCGGTGATACTGCTGAATTGCGGCTGGCGAAGTGTTGCGAGCTGTTTCGGGCCAGTTTCAACTACGCGGGTGCTCCTAATACGGCAACGATACTTGGATGAGTCGCAGGTGCGCCCACATCTTCTCCGCTCCGTACAGGCACGGCGCAGGTCGCGGAAGTACTCGTCGAAGTTGTGGACGAGTACTGCGTCTCGCCAGTTGTTGGCGTAGTCCAGTGCGCCGATGGCGAGGGATTTGAGGAAGAAGCGGTTCAGGCCGGACAGCGACGCCTTGTCTTCGGGTTTCATGAGGTCCAGAAAGCCGAGTTCTGTGTGGGTTTCGGCGAGGTCGTCGTCGGTGACGACGGATCGGATGTACTGCTGTCGGGTGTCGTGTCGTGGACTTTGAAGCCGAGGCGTTGGGCCAGGAACCGGAGCGTGTGGCGGCAGACCAGCACGGGCATGATGTTCGCTTCGGGGGCGTCGCGCTGGAGCAGGGCGGCTTTGCGCAGGAGCTGGTAGGGCTCTGCGGATCTGGGGTAGACCCAGTCGCGGATGTTCTTATTTTCGATCGGGAGGTACACCGTGCCCTCGGCAGGCCGCTGCTGTTGATGATCGGCAGCCAGCCGCCGGAGTCGAGTGCGCCGTTGAGGCTGGTTCGGAGGACTTTGGCGACCGCGCCCGCTCCGGGTGTGGTCACGGCGAGGACGCCGGAGTCGATGATGGCTTGCCGGACCGTCGCTTCACCTGCAGGACCGATGAGGCCGTGAGGGTAGGTGGCGTGGCCGTTGGTCCAGGCACGGCAGCGGGACATGAGCACGCGTTTGCGCGCCGCTGCTCTGTTGATCTTGGTTGTCCGTCCGGAGGTGGCGGTGAGGGTGAAGGTCTCGATTTCGTGGCCGCCGCGGCTTTCGGCTGTGGTGGCCACGATGATCTCCTCGCTAAAGAGTTGCTGCTTGGCCTGGGTGAGCAGGTGCGGGTAGTGGGCGTCTTTGGCATGGATCCAAGATAAGGACGTTGTCCAGCCGGAAATTTCGGCGAGATGCGGTGGTGCCCAGGGGTTTGCCATGGAGGCGCCTACTGCGGCTTTGAGCGGCCGCAGTATCGGGCGATCTGATCGCCGTTACATTTGGCCCAAGCTCACCCCCTGAACACTAAGAACTCAGTTCAGAATGAATCGGTGTGTCGGTTTGGTTTGCCGTGCAATGTCTTTGAGGCTCTTGCTGTGGTTGATGAGGTGGTGACCGATGCGTTGTGGGCGAGAGTGGAACCGTTGATTCCGGTGCGGCAGCGGCGGTTTCGGTATCCGGGG
>NZ_JBSGEZ010000212.1:0-2797 GCF_053603155.1 Nocardia sp. NPDC004260
ATGCCAGCGGGCAGCATCACCCCCAACCGGCTACCCTCCAACCCGAGGCCGCCGATCCCAGATAGAAAAGTCTCCGGGAAACCGGGGGAAGTTCAACTCGACGAACGCGGCATCGACCTCATCGTGCTCAAACAAGGCATCGACACCACCACCCCCGCCGGGCGGTTCCTGTTCCACGTCATCGCCGCCATGGACGAGATGACCGCCGACCTCATCAGCGAAGGAACCCTCGAAGGCCTGCAATCCGCACGAGCCCGCGGCCGTATCGGCGGTCGACCCCCGGCGCTCACAGAGCTGCAGGTGCTCAAGGCCCGCGAGATGTACGACGAACTCGACCACCACGGCAGCCGCAAATACACCGTCACCCAGATCGCCGACACCTTCAGCGTCTCCCGCAAAACCATCTACCGCCACCTGCCCACAACCTGAACCCCAGACCCGCCCACGCCAGCGACTACGGCAAATCCGCCCGATTCTCCGGCCAGTCGGGAACCTCGAACCGGAAACCCGACATCACTGCTGGTCAAGCCATTGTCGTTGCTTTTCGCGCGATTTCACCAGTCAGTCAGTCCGGAACCCCTACTTCAAACCCTCACTCCAGGCCATGCGCGAACTGACCAGCCTCATCGGACCCGGCGCTTCCCGCACCCGCTGACCGGCAGCTACGCCATATCCGCCCGAAATTCGGCCGATACTACGGCGACCCCGTGGGGAGGCCACCGAGGGAAACACGCCACTTTCTGCCGCGCGAGCCATAGCTTTCATCCCCGTCGGGGGTGTGGGGGACAGGCCCAACTAGACCACCCGCCACCAGGCCGAACGTCGTCAGGCCGAAGTCATGGCGCTTCCCAGGCTGGTTTTGCCGCGCATGGCCGCTGGTGAGGGTTTGAAGTAGTGCCGCAGGCTCAAGAACCCCGCCATGGCCGCGACTCCTGAGCAGACGATCCGTGACCGTCCGCCCGTTCGAGTACACCAAACCGACTGTCCTATAGTTTTTTCACGAACACCCGATAGAATGTGTATCAAAACTTTGGTGCACAACATCACTCGTGGTCAAATGGACTCCGTCGCGCCCAGGTCCTCACAGCACCGAAGGGTGCGGCAGCCGTAGTTGGGCGACAGCCCCGACCCCCTCATCAGACGACAAGGAGGGAGTCGGGGCCGTTTCGGCTGCCGGGAAGAGAACCCCGGTGCCAGGCCGCATGGGAAGCGGCCACGCTCGCCCCACCGGGCGGCAGCGAGAACTTGGCTCTCAATTTCCTGTGACACCGGTGCCGAACCGTGTCACTGCACGTCGTCTGCCAGTCGATGCCCGGTCCGTAAATCCGTACTCGCCCAGTAATTTCCGGAAGCTCTCCACACAGAACTTACAAGTTCGAGTTGGTGAAACCATTCGGCTCGCCCCGGCCCGGGCGCTACGGCAACGGTAGCGGTGGCGATTGTGGGAAGAGCACGGGCAGGGCGGTGAGCGCGCGATGGAACGGGCCCGGACGCCAGGTCAGTTCGTTCACCGGCACCGCGAGGCGTAGCTCCGGCAGCGCGTCGAGCAGTTGGTCGATCGCGTCCTGGGCGATCAGGTAAGCCAGCGAATTCGCCGGACAGGCGTGCGGCCCACCGCCGAAGGCGAGGTGGGCGCGGTTGCCCGCGTAGCGTTCGGCGCGGATCGCCGGATCGGTGTTGCAGGCGGCGATGCTGATCACGACCGGCTGATGGGCGGGCAGCCAGACGTCGTCGAGCAGGATCGGCTGCTTCGGGAAGCTGAAGCAGAAGTTCGTTATCGGCGGGTCGTTGAACAGCACCTCGTCCAGCGCGTCCCGGGTCGAGAGGCTGCCGCCGAGTACGCTGCCGCCGAACCGCTCGTCGGTGAGGATCAGCAGCAGCGTGTTGACGATCAGGTTCTGCTGCGGCTCGATGCCCGCGCCGTAGAGCGTGGCCAGCTGATGGACCATCTCGGTGTCGGTCAGCCCGGCCGGGTGCCCGAGCATCCCGGTGGTGATGTCCTCGCCCGGTCCGGCGCGCTTGAGTGCCGTCAACTCGCCGAGTGAATCGGTGAGCATCTTGTTCCCCTGTTCCGCGTCGACGCCTTCGAAGATCGCGGCCATACCGGTCGCGGCGCGCTGCGCGATCTCGGCCGGGCAACCCAGCATGGCGTTGAGCGCCGCGAAAGCGAGCGGGAAAGCGTACTGGTGCACGATATCCGCGGTGCCGTCCGCGCAGAACGAGTTGATCAGGGGTGTCGCCAGCTGCGCGACGGTGTCGTGCAGACCGTAGAGGTCGACGTTGGCCAGACCGGCGATGTTGGCCTGCCGGTAGCGGGCATGCTCGGCTCCGGCGTTGCGCAACGCGTTGGGCCGCCACTGCATCATCGGCAACACCGGACAGTCGGCGGGAATGTCCTGCTGCCACGCGCGGGGATCGGCCGGAAAATGGTCCGGATCGTTCAAGATCCGCACCGCGGTGTAATACCCCAGCACCAAAGTGGCAGGCACACCCGGCGCCAGTTCCACCGGCGCCAGCGATCCGTACCGCTCGCGCATCTCCTGGTAGGCGCCGTGCGGATCCGCGGCGAACTCGTTGGAGAACAAAGGAATCCGCGGGACATCGGTGTCGATCGGCGAACCGAGCGGCGCGCGGCTGCGCGCGCAGGACGGGGGCATCGTCATTCGGAGAAGCTCCAAAAGGTCGGACAACAAGATCCGTGAGCCTAGCTTGAGTTTTAACCTCTGGGCTGGGTTTTCAATACCCCGGGTGATCATGGGTGAAGCCCTTGGTTGATCATGTCTCCTTGCGACAGAAA
>NZ_JBSGEZ010000213.1:0-2769 GCF_053603155.1 Nocardia sp. NPDC004260
CAACTCCACCATCACCGGATCGACCGCCGAGATCACCGCCACGCGAACACGATACCGACTGCCGCTCAACAACTTACGGGACAACCCTTAGCCGAAATACTGGTGGAACCACGCCGTCAGGTCGGCTTCGTTCTTCGGCCCCGGTTCCGCGTGATCGGCGCGCAGCGTGCAGAAATTCCCGATGACCGCGTACTTCTGATGAATCACCAGCAGACAGCTCGGGCCGAGCGCCGCGTCGGTGTTCGGATAGCAGAAATAACGGCCGAGGACGTTGCCGTCCTGTCGCCAGACATCGTCACCCTGGTCGCCGCGACCGCAGACATGGCCGGAGAACTGCGCGCGGTCGGCCTCGTACAGTGACGTCGCGGACTCCGGGTTCGAGAGGCCGAAGAACTCCGCGGCCGGAAACCCGGCCTTCGTCCCGCAGGCCAGCACCGCGGCCACCGGACCGGGCGGCGGGTCGGCGTGGCGGCAGTTGGCCGGACCGAAATCACCGGCCAGATGGTTCAGCACCGCATGATCGGCCTGCGTGAAATAGTCGGGATCGCGGGCGACGTCGGAGGTGCGGAACCCGAGGCGGTTGCGCACGGCGGCATAGTCGCGGTATGGCTGCTCGTCGGGGTTCCAGATGTACACCGCGGCCGCCGAAACCCGCTCGTCCGTGAGCAGCAGCGCGGGCCGCGGCGCGGCGGGATCATCCATCTTGCTCTCGAAACACGACTTGCGGCCGACTTCCACACCGTCGCGCAGCATCGGCCCATCCTGCCCCGGCGGGTCTCCCGGGCAGCTGTGTCCCTGTAGCGCGCTCAGCAACGACGACGTGTAGCCGCGCAGTTGGTCGACGGTGCGAAACCGCAGGAATCGCGCGACGGGATCGCTCGCCGCCGGATTCGCGGCGCAGAACACGACGGCGACCGTGGGAGCGTCGGGAGTCTCGTGCACACAATTCGCGCGTTTGTAGCCGGACGGGCCGACCAGCGAGAGCAGCTCGACATCCGCGCCGTTCGGCGCGCTCGCGTCGGGCACGGCGGTGCCGGGGGTCGGCCGGACCAGCTCCCAGCCCAGGAAGCCGAGCGTGGCGGCGAGGAGCACGACGCCCAGCAGGGCGAGCACACGCAACAACCGACGGCGGTGTGGACCGGGGCCTGCCGCCTCCGACCGGTCCTCCGGACTACCCGCACCGGCAGGCGCGTCCGCCGTCTCGAGCGACTCCGACGGGCCCGTAGCCGGGCCCACCACGACCGCCGCCTGCGCCGCCGCCCCCAGATCACCCGCGGTGCCGTACCGCGCCTGCGGATCTTTGGCAATACCGCGCGCGACGACGTCGTCCAGCCGGAGGGGCAGGCCGGGACGGTGCGAATGCGGTTGCGGCGGCGGCTCGAACAGGTGCGCGGAGATGATCTGCGCTTCGGTGTCGCGGGGGTACGGCCGCGAACCGGTCAGGCACTCGTACAGCACGCAGGTCAGGGCATAGATGTCGGCGGCGGGGGTGACCGTGCGGGAGTGGAACCGTTCGGGCGCCATGTAGTGGAACGACCCGATCGCCGAGCCGGTGCCGGTGAGACTTTCCCCGGTCGCCGACTGCGCGATCCCGAAGTCCACGAGGTAGGCGAAGCCGTCCGGGGTGAGCAGGATGTTGTCCGGTTTGATGTCGCGATGCACCAGGCCGTCGGCGTGCGCGGCGTCCAGCGCGGCGGCGACCTGCCGGATGATCGCGACAGCCCGCTCCGGCTCCAGCGGCCCTTGTTCCTTCAGCAGCGCGCGCAAGCTGTCGCCGCCGACCAAGCGCATGTCGATGTAGAGCCGGCCGTCGATCTCGCCGTAGTCGTGGATCGGGATGATGTGCGGTTCCTGCAGCCGCGCCGCGACGTGTGATTCGCGCCGGAATCGTTCCCGGAACACCGGGTCGTCGTGCAACCGCTCCGGCAACACCTTCAGCGCGATGACGCGATCCTTGACGGTGTCATAGGCCTCGAACACTTCCCCCATGCCGCCACGACCGATCAGGCGATCCAGACGATACGGCCCGAATCGCGACCCCACCTCGAGCGTCTGACGTCGCGTCGTCATCTCGTCCTCCGTGACGGGGACCCGGACTTCCGGGGCCATGCCCCGGCTTCCCGCGCTCAACTGTAGAGCCCGGCGAACCCGTTCGGCAGACGTATCGCACAGCGGGCCGGTCAGCGGCCGGAAGCCATCAGCGCAGGTCCCAGCGCGATGGGGCCTCGCAACGCCGCGAACCGGTGCCGCTTGCCGCCGCGGTCGTGGTGATCATCGCGACGACGGGAACCCGTTGCGGTGTCGCCACCGGCAGCTGCCGTCAACCGGGTGCCTCGGGCTTACGCGGGCGGCGGTGCAGGGCGAGCTGGATCTCCAGCAGCAGACGGTCGGCGGGGTCGTCGAGGTTCATGCCGAGGATGTCCTCGACCCGGCGCAGCCGGTAGCGCAGCGTGTTCGGATGCACGCACAGTGCCGCGGCGGCGTCGCGCACGTCGCCGTGTTCGCGCAGATAGGTCTCGACGCTGTCGCGCAGGTTCGCGGAATGCCTGCGGTCGTAGTCGAACAGTGCGCCGAGCCGCGGATCGCGCAATTCCGCCCGCGCTGCCACCAGATCGAGCACCTCGCCGAGCAGCACCGCGGTGCGCGCCTCGGCGAGGGTGGTCACCCGGTTAGCGGCAATGCCGCTCACATAAGGGTTTGACCTGGTCGTCAAATTTGCGAACCGGTCGGTGGGTGAGGCGGAGTCGGTTGTGTCGCTTCAGTTGCGTG
>NZ_JBSGEZ010000214.1:0-2749 GCF_053603155.1 Nocardia sp. NPDC004260
TCTTTCTGTCGCAAGGAGACATGATCAACCAAGGGCTTCACCCATGATCACCCGGGGTATTGAAAACCCAGCTCAGAGGTTAAAACTCAAGCTAGGGGAAGCTCATACCTGATCCTCCCCGGGCTGCGCACGGATGGCGATTAGGTAGACGATCCCGAGCTCGTCGCCCACAGCGTGGGCTTGACGTATTCGACCAGCCCGACGAGGGTTCCGGGTTTGTGGCGGTGCAACGGGCGGCGGTCCTGCGCAGTTTGCCCTGTCTGGGATTCTCGCCGGAGAAGCCACCGCCCCTGGTGGCACGGTTGACGCAGCCGAGCGCATCAGGAAACGCTGAGATCGGCGAGGGATTCGCGTTGCACTCCGCGGTAGATCGGCACTGTGGCCTCGGGGAATTCTTGGACGAGTTGTACGCCGCTCGCATCGAGTTCGTCCAGGAAAGCCGGGAGATGCCGCATCGCCCTGGTGGGGAGGTCGTGCAGAACGACCAGGCTCCATGGTCGTGCATGGATTTCGGCCAGGCACTGTGACACCCAGTCGTCGGGTCGATCCCAGTCGTGTGGGACGTTGTTCCACAGCACGCAGGTGTAGTCGTTTGCTCGTAGGTAGGTGATCGCGGCCGGGTTCAGCAGCCGCCGATCGAGGATGCCTCCGCCGCCGTAGGGCCGAAACAGCTTGTCCGGGTGGGCGAGTGGCCCGAGCAGTACTTGCACCTGGCCGATCTCGCGCGCGGGGAGGCTCGGGTCGTCGCTGTCGCCGAACTGGATCGAGTGGGTCATGGTGTGATTGCCGACCCAGTGCCCTTCGGCGGCGGCCCGTTCGGTCAAGGCGCGCCGGCCCGGCTTCTCCAATTCGGTGCCCACGACGAAGAAGCTGGCCAGGATCCCTCGCTCGGCGAGGGTGTCGAGGACTTCGCCCGTGGTTTCGGTGGGGCCGTTGTCGAAACTGAGCGTGACCTTCATCGAGCTCCCCGTGTTCAGGCACCGCGGGCGCGCAAGCCCGCTACCGCCGTGTCGGCGACGAACTCCGCGTGCGCGCGGATGGCCTGCGGGTCCAGCGGATCGAGTGGGTCGAGTTTTATGGCGAAGGGCACCAGGCTGAACGGGGCGGTACCTCCGTGCGCGACGAGGAAATGCAGGCTGCGGATGTCGGCGGTGGTGAGCACGCCCCGGTCGACCAGGATCTTCAGCGGGCCGGTCAGGCGGTTGTAGCGGCTCGACGTGGGTTTGAAACAGGTAGGCCAGCCGGGGGCTGTCGGTGGCCGCTTCGACCGAGACCAACCTCAGCACCTGCGGGTGGGAGGCGTGCAGGCACAGGAAACGCACGATCGTCTCCCGCACGGCACCCAGCAGATCGGTGGCGGCCAGCTGCGCGTCCAGGGTCATGTGCTTGTCGATCTCGCCGAAGGCCCAATCGACGGTGGCGACCCAGAGCCCCTCCTTGGACCCGAAGCGCTGATGGATCAGGTTGTGACTGACCCCCAGTTCCCGATTCAGCGCGGCCACCGAGGTGCCGTCGAATCCGTACGCGGCGAAGACGTCCAGCGCCGCGGACAGGATGTTGGCCAGCGACGCCGGTGACAGATCCGCCGGCGGGCGGCCCCTACGTGGCTTGCCAGCGTGGCCCAACTCGTCGCGTCGACGGCCGCGAGCACCCGACACCACGCGGACGAGATGGAACGCACCTTTACCGCCGAACGCGCCGCCCGCGCCCGCGCCGTCGCCGAATCCAAGGCCGCCACATCGGCCGCCCCGCCGCCTCGCCCGACGACAAGATCGACTACGCCCGACTGCTCCGCGAACAGGGAAACAGCCTCGGCGAAATCACGAGCAAGACCGGCATCCCGAAGACATCACTGCACCCCTACCCCACGCTGCCGACCGAACGGGAATGATCCCGGCGGCTACCTGGCCGAACACGGCTTCATGTACCTGGTGACACGATCGTTGACGGCACCCCCGGTTGGGTGTGCCCGCCGGCCACAGCCAGACGATTGCGTGTCTGCTGGCGTCGGTGGCGCTGCGCCGAGCCGAGCCGAGGAGCAGGCCTACGAGCTCGACCAGGCCGCAGCCGACGCCGCGATGGGTCACACCGACGCCCAGACCGACATCGACAGCGCGCTGGCGATGGCCGAAGCCCAGCTCACCCGGTTCAGCTGGGACCCCGGCCGCGAATCGACCGTGCAGGCTCTGACCGCCTCGATCGTGTGGGGCGCTACGACCCGCAGCCGGCGGAGGTGGCCACGCGCCGCATGGACGGGTTGATCAGCCACTATGCGGGCACCTTCGGCGTGATCATCCACGCCGACGGGAACGACGTCAGCATCGACCCGGACTTCGATGCGCAGTGGTGGCAGCGGGTCACCGAGGCCAGCGTCGTCTACAGCTTTCGGCGGCTCTCGCCGACGCCGGAGCCTCGGACGCGGTTCGGTCCGGGGTGGAATTCGTCGTCGACTACCTGCGTGGTGATGTCAGCGGCACCGATCTGACGGACACGCCGGTCCTGGTGAACCCCGCGCATGAAGTGCGTGGCCGGGTCGGTGAGCTGCTGGAGCGGTTCGCCGAGGTGCGGCGTGCGGGAAACCCGTACTCGGGAAGCGGGAAAATCTGTATTGCAGGGTGTAGACATTCTGGAGGAAGGGGTGTAGTTTCTGTGTCGTTGGAGATGAGATGTCTGGTTGGCCGGGCAGGTGAACTGCACCGGATGCAAGATCCACCATCCCCTCCGGCGGAGAAGAGAATCCGGTGCAGTC
>NZ_JBSGEZ010000215.1:0-2732 GCF_053603155.1 Nocardia sp. NPDC004260
GGGCTTCTTTTATCACACTCAAACCCGCCACGCCTGGGCGTCTCTGGCACCGCTGTCGCGAACTGTGGTGGTGAGCGTGGCCGACCACTGCGGCTGACCGGCCCATTCTCATTCCGGGCGACATCGACCTGACGTTTGCGATCATTGAATCGACACCGCCGCCAAGGGGGTTCGGGTAGTAATCGCGCGGAAGGCAACGACACTGGCTTCCAGTCGCCTTTCCACCGAATTGGGTGAGTTCAGGACCACAGTCCGGCAGGGCTGAGCGTGTGCGGAGGGCTGGCCTTCATGCGGCTCTGGCTGAGGCTGCATCGGCCGCGTCGCGGGGCGGATGTGCCGTTGTGGTCGTGGCAGGCCGAGTACCACAATGTTCGCGCGATCGCCGAAACGCTGCACGTCGACCGGGCATGGTCTACCGCATCCTCGACCGCAACGGCCTGGGCCGAAGTCGCTGACACACGCTGCTCGTGCACGACTCCGACACCCATTCGTATACTCGACTCCAGCCGTTCAATGACGGCCGCGGCGCAGCCGGAGCCCGCTGTAGATGAGTGTCGGGTCGGCGGCGCGGCGGGCGGCGTCCGGGTCGCGTGCGTCGGCGATCCGCTGGACGCCGCCGTTGCTGCGTGCGGCATCGGCGAGCCGATCACGGGCGGGACGACTCGCCTGCGAGTGCTGCTGGATCTCGTCGAAACACGCCGTGATATCTGCCTCGAACACCCACTCGTAATTCGCGGGATTCGATGTCAGCTTGTGTATCTCGGCGATCGCGTCTTGCGCCCTCCTTCTCGGCCGGAACCCGTATGAGGACGGGTGGAAATCGGCTTCGAAGACCGGCTCCAGCACCAGCTTCAACGCGGCCTGGACAATCCGATCCGTCATCGTCGGGATTCCGAGCTTGCGGACCTTGCCGTTCGCTTTCGGTATCGACTTCTGACGGACCGGTTCCGGGATGAACTCTCCGCCCTTGACGCTCTCGCGTAATTCGGCGAGCATCCCCATCACCTGCTCCGGTGCGACAGACCGTGGAGCGATCCCGTCGACACCAGCGGTGCGGCCACCTTTGTTGTCCCGCACTCGATCCCAGGCGGCCATCAGGAACGCCGGGTCGTGGACGAGGTTGAACACATCATCGAAACGACGATCCGAATCGGTCGTCGCCCATCGGTGCAGCTTCGTTTGCATCACAAGTACCCGGTGCCATGCCTCCGTCACGTCGGCAGGCCACGGAACACCCGCATTCACAGGCGTATCTCCTTCAACGCGCTCGTCACCGCGAAACAAACTGAGCCCCTTCGCCATGTAGCCGGCTTTGTCGGGTAGCCCCGGCACATTACTGCGCCGAGGCCCCCCCAGAACCGGACATGCGCCTCGTCGACGCATCACGGCTCAAGCAAGCCCAGATGGCTTGCGGGCGTGCAGAATTACCGGACCTCCAGCCCGGTCGGCAGACCGCCGACGACGGCAGGAGGCGTGGACGAAACGGATGGCCGTGCCCGACGTTCCGTCTCCGCGAGCGATGGTGAGGCTGTGCCTCACCATCGCGGTGCGGGTCACCTTCGCCCAGCGTTCCCACTCGTGCGGGTTCTGGGGTTGATGGTCGGCGCGCAGCAGGAAGTCCCCGCAGAGCGGGCAGCGCCCGGCTTGCAGTTTGAGCATCCGCAGGGTGAACGCGCCCAGTAGCGGTGGCGCCCCTTTGCGTCGCCGTTCGGACCAGTACTCGGTCAAGGACGGATCATCCGGGGACGATGTGCCCGCGACCATCTGGTGTCGGACGATCTTCGTCCAGGCGAACTTGGGCAGGTGAGCGCCGGTGTCCCGGTCACCGAAGACCCACCGGTCCTGCCTGGACTGGTTGAACCGGCCGAAATACCGGGTAGCGATCCAGTGCTTCGACTTGTTCTGATGGCCTTGCTTGGCCCACTTGTAGGTGAGCTTCCACATGTAGTCATCCAGCGCGGTGAATGCCTTGCTGGACACCACTGTTCGGTAATAGGCCGACCAACCTCGCACGATTGGGTCGATCTTGTGCAGCACCGCACTGACGTTGGCCCCGCGCAGAGCCTTCATCTCGGTGCGTAGCCGTTTCCGAATCCGTTTCATAGCAGCAGAACTCGGCTTGATCAGCAGCTTGCCGTCGTAGCGGCGGACATTGAACCCCAGAAAATCGAAACCGGTGTCTTCGACGTGGACGATGCGCGTCTTGTCCTCGTTGAACACCAATCCTCTGGGTTCGAGCCAGGCAGCGAGCCGCGCTTTGACCTGTTCGGCCTGTTCGCGCGAATGGCACAGGGCCACAAGGTCGTCGGCATATCTGATCAGCGCCGGAACGCCTTCCACCGACTCGGCGGCATGCGTGCCGAGCTTGCGGTAACGGACTCCCGCTGCTGCTTCCATCCCGTGCAGGGCCACGTTCAACAGCAAAGGACTGACGACCCCGCCTTGGGGCGTGCCCTCCTCGGTCGAGGCGAACCGACCGCGATCGAGTACCCCCGCCTTCAACCAGCCTGCGATCAATCCCCGGGCGGGGAACGTGGCCAGTTGGGCGAGCAGATGGCTGTGATCGATGCGGTCGAACGCCGCTTTCAGGTCCGCATCCAACACCCACACGCGTTGCGGATTCTTACCTTTCAACGCGAGGTAGATGGCCGAGATTGCGTCCTGACAACCACGGCCCGGCCGGAAGCCATACGACTTCGGCTCGAACCGTGCCTCCCACTCGGGCTCCAGCG
>NZ_JBSGEZ010000216.1:0-2704 GCF_053603155.1 Nocardia sp. NPDC004260
GGAACTACACACCCTCCACCGGGACCATCGGAACAAGTGGCAGCGGCGCGACCGGCGCAGCGGCGAAGGCTGTCCAGGTAGCGCTCGCTCAGCTCGGTGATCCCTACATCTACGGCGCGGAAGGGCCGGGCGCCTTCGACTGCTCGGGACTGATGCAGTACGCGGCGGCCGCCGCCGGCGTTCGAATTCCTCGAGTCGCGGCGGATCAGTACCGGACACTGCCCAAGGTGAATCCCCGCGACATCAGGCCCGGCGATCTCATCTTCCCGTCCGAATCGTTCAAGGGTGCGAACAATCCCGGCCACGTCATCATGTACATCGGCAACGGGATGTGCGTCGAAGCTCCGAAGCCCGGTGGCCACGTCCAGTACCGCAAACTACCCAGTAGCTACGCGGCCGCACGCTGGGCATGACTTTCCAGCCGTTTCCGCTCGGCGTCCTCCGGCGCCGGCGACATCGAGCAACAGCTCACACTGATTCGCGTCGCAAGCGCGGAACTCTCTCGGCATTCCCGGTCCGGAGTGAACTCCTGGCGCGGCGACCGAGCCATCGGTCGCGGCAAGCGCCCGGTCGTGACGGCGTCAATACCCCACGTACGAGCCGCCGCCGCGCATCTGCACGATTCCCGGCACATTGCTGACCGACCCGTAACGCTCGATGGCATAGCGAACGCCCGCGACGATGTTGTCCACGGGATTCCAGATATCACGGTGTCCTGGAACGGAATACGCGTTGAACGTCGGATCGATGGTCTGCATCAAACCTTTCGATGGAATCCCGGCCGCGGCGTTGCTGTCCCAAAGGTTGATGGCGTTCGGGTTGCCACCGGATTCGTGCTGGATGATCGCCGCGATGTCGGACGGATCGATCTGACGCGTGTCGTAGCCGTGCTGGCGCAACACCTGCAAGGCTTCGTTGATCCATTGTCCCTGCTGACCGGACGGCCGCGTGCGTGGCGGACCGCCACTGGGCCCGTGCATGCCGGAGTGCGACGTGCGGCGGGGCCGCCGCGGCTGGACGGGGCGCGACTCGCGCAGGTAGTGGTCGGCCAGGGCCGCGACTCGATCGGCGGTGAGCACCGTCGCGGCCTGCCCCTGGCCCAGCACGGTACCCGCGCGTTGCAAGGCGTTGTCCAAGGTGGAGATCACCAACTGTCTGCTCGCGGTGGCGTCCTGGACGTTCCCGAGGGCCGTCAAGGCGGTGTTCACCTCGGCGATGATCGCGCCGATCGCGGCGCGGCCCTGCGTAGTGCTGTCGACCGCGCCGCCGAGGATGCGTTCCAGCTCGGCGTTCATCGACTGTGCCGCATCGCCGTGGCGTGCTCGATTCTGATTGCTGTCGGCGTACTGGGAACCGAGCGCACCGTCCCACACGACGAGTCCGGTCGGCCGCGCCGCGCCGAGATCGGGCGGCGCGTACGACTGTCCCGACACAGCGGTCGGCGGCCCATCACCGTACTGGGCGGCGATAGCAGCCAAGGCGCCCATCGCCGCGGCCGCCATGGGCGCGGACGAGCCCGCCATGCCGAGCGCGTCCGAGCGCGGGAGAGAGGTGGAACTCGAAGCGGCGGCATTCGTCTCGGATACCGACGGTGCGCTTTGGGCGCGCCCCTGAGCCGTCGCGCTGGTCGGCGCCGCTGGGGCAGGCGCACCTGCCTGCGGACGCGGGATAGGGGCCGGAGCGCCGCGCGTCGCGGATTTGGCGGAGCGACGCGGCGCGGCGGTGGTGGCGCTCGCGCGCCCGTCGCGAGGATCTCCGGGATCCTCGGAATCCGTCTCGGGCGGAGTGCGATCCGTCGGAGCCATCAGTTACCCCGATGCGCGCGGACACAACGCGCGGTGACCACAGAGGCAGCCATGATTCACCTTCCGCCGGATGCCCCGGGACGCGCACTGCCGATCTCCGGACACGATCAGCGCGTGCTGGAGCCGGAGAAGTTCTCAGCCGACGCGGCAGCGATGTTCGCCATCCGCGCCGACGCGGTGAACTCACGCCGCCTTGCCCGCTGTCGGCTCACCCGACTCGGAGTACCTCTTCCCCGGCACTCGTCCCGAAGCGTATCCGCAGCTTAACCCAGGTATTTCCGGAGCCACGCCTGTTCTGTTCCCGCTCGCGGGAATACCGGGTGCCCCGCAGCCGGGCACGTGGTCGCGCCACAACCGCCAGGCGCCTCGGTCGCGGAGTGCCACCGCGCGACGGCCGGGGCGGCCTCACACGGCGACGTTGCGCATCGCCGAGGCAATGCTGTTGGCATAGGCGATGCGCTGTCCTCTCGCCTCACCGGAGCTTCTTTCGTAATACTGATCGAAGACCGCCGCGGCGTAGGCAGGCGTCTGCGCGGCCCGGAGATATCCGTACGCGGTGGATTCATTGCTACGCAATTCGGCCATCATGTAATCGATCTGGACCTTCCAGTCGGTGACCGGCTTCCCTTGGGCGGCCGCGAACCGCTCCAGAGCCTGCCGTCGCCCACCCCGCCACTGGCACAGACCGATAGCGCCTTCGCCCGAGTTGTACGCGCTCGTGTTGAAACCGGACTCGACCTGCAGGTTACCCACGATTCCGGCTGCTTGCGCGGGCGTGAGTCCATATTTCGATATGAGGTACCGATAGACATCCGCGGGATTCGCTTTCGAGCCTCCTGGGATGTTGTCGGCGCCACGACCCGTTCCCGTTCCCGTTCCGGTGGAGGGTGTGTAGTTCT
>NZ_JBSGEZ010000217.1:0-2700 GCF_053603155.1 Nocardia sp. NPDC004260
TGTCAGCGTTCACTCAATTCCCCAGCCCGTCGTTCACGTAATCGGACAGGTGGTGGGTCCTAGTTGATGTTCTACCCGACCTCCTTCCTGGGTGCCTTGGGTGTCGTGGTGGTCTTGGTGCCGGGGCGTTTGTTGGGCCGGTAGGACGGGCCGTTCATGAACACCTGATGGCTGGTGTTGATCAGCCGGTCCAGCAGCGACTCGGCCACTACCGGGTTCGGGAACAGCGGATACCAGTCGACCGGGGACCGGTTGGAGGTCAGGATCATCGACCCGCCGGCTGCGGCGCGTTCGCTGATCAGCTCGTAGAGGTCGTCGGCTTGGACCGCGGTCAACTCCCGCATCCCGAAGTCGTCGAGGATCAGCACGTGCGGGCGCACGAACTCCCGCAACCGTTTGTCCCAGGTCCGGTCCGCGTGACCACCGGCCAGAGTGGCCAGCAGCCGGCTGGTCTTGGCGAACCTGACCTCGGCGCCCTGGCGGATCGCCAGATGACCTAAACCCTGTGCTACGTGGGTTTTTCCGACCCCGACCGGCCCATACAGGATCGCCGATTCCCCGGCCGCGAGCCACCGCAACGCGGCCAGGTCCCGGATCTGGGCGGCGGGCAGTTTCGGGCTGGCGTGGTAGTCGAATCCCTCGAGGGTGTGTTGCTGCTCGAATTGGGCGCGGCGGATCCGCCGCGCGATCGACTGGGAGTCGCGGCGGGCGATCTCGTCGTGACACAGCA
The DNA here is from genome assembly GCF_053603155.1 of Nocardia sp. NPDC004260. Lineage (NCBI taxonomy): Bacteria > Bacillati > Actinomycetota > Actinomycetes > Mycobacteriales > Nocardiaceae > Nocardia > Nocardia sp. NPDC004260. The sequence goes on from NZ_JBSGEZ010000217.1 coordinate 731, forward strand.
CCTGCAGGAACTCGATATGCCCGAGGTCCCCGGCCCGGGCCTGGGCGAGGCGGGATTCGAGGGTTTGCAGCATCCCGGACAGTTTCAGCTGCCGCAACGCTTGTTCGAGCGCGACATCGACGATCATGCCGACACCCCCTCACCCTGTTCTGCGTCACCATGGCCGTCGCGATCGGGAGGCGATGCGGTCGTGTCCATCTCGGCGTTCATCGTCGCCCGGATGGCCGCGACGCTGTTCGGGTTGGGCAGGGCCACCACGTTGCCGAACAGCCGCGAAGGACCGTGCAGGAACGCCGAAGCCCCTGCGTCGCCGCTCGACGGCGGCAGCGGGTCGGCTTCCAGGCCGGCGGCCAGGATGCCCTTGATCGTCCGATACGACGGATCCCCGACCACGACCGCTTTGGCGCAGGCCAGTTCGAGCCGCGCGGCGCCGTGCTTGTCGGCCAGCCCGAGCACGCCTTGGGCGGCCCGCAGCCGGAACAACGCGTTCTCCGACAGCAGCTCGGCGATCACCGCGACCGTCGCCTCACCGATCCCGGCGGCCTTGTCCCGGCACCAGGTCGGGCCCTTCATGGCGAACGCGACCTTCTCCGGCGGATAGTGCGACAGATCCGACTGCTTGCCCATCGGTTTGCGCACATGAGTCGCGACCAGCTCGCCGGAGTCGAAGATCTGCACCATCGAATATGTCGACCGAATATCGACCCTGCGGCCGATGAACCGCCACGGCACCGAATACAGCGTCCTACCCGACTTCACATGGATATCCGGGCCGACGGTCCCCGTCGTCCAGTCCGCCAGCACGAAATCGGTGCCCGGTAACGGTTTCAGTGTTTCGGCCTCGATCGCGTCGAACACCGTCTGCGGCGACGCCCCGTCCAGCGGCCGGCACGAACGTTGCCCGGCCACGTCTCGGCACCACACCACTGCCGCGGCCTGCATCTGGGCCAGCGAAGTCCATTCCCGGCCCCGCCAGAACGAGTCGCGGACATACGGCATCGGCCGCTCCACTCGCGGTTTATCCTTCGGTTTCCCGCGCCGCGCGGGATCGACCAGGGCACCGTAATGATCGGCGAGCTCGGCATAGGAGCGGTTGATCCTCGGGTCATACAGGTCCGGGCGCGCGACCCCGGTCCTCAGGTTGTCCGGCACCAGCCTCGCCGGGACGCCACCGAAGAACGCGAACGCCTCCACATGCGCTTCGGTCCAGGCCCGCTGGTCCATCCTCAGCACCGGCCGCACGAACATCAACCGCGAGCAGGCCAGCACCATCACGAACGCCCACACCCGCCGCCGCTTCCCGCCGGCCGGGTCGACCCACGAACCGAGATAGCCGTAATCGATCTGGGCTTCCTGCCCCGGCGGCGGGTCCTCGCGCAGCACCGTCACCTTCGAGCGCAGGTTCTGCTCCGGCAGGTTCGCATCCATATAGCGTTTCAGCGACGACACCGACGCCGAGAGCCCGTGTTCGTCACGCAACCGCTGCCAGATCGTCTGCCGCGTCACTCCGGCCCTGGTCATCGCGATGATGAACTCGCGATGGTTATCGAACTCCGGCCAGGTCGTCTGCCGGACCCGCTGATCGGCCAGCTCGGGAAACCATTCCCGCACCAGCTGCGACCACTCCGCCTTCGACCGCGCACCGCTGCCGGGCGCGATCCCCGCGCCGAGGGCAGGCGTCACATACTTACGCACTGTTTTGCGGTCCAGCCCAAGGCTTTCCGCGACCTGGACATGCGAACGGCCCGCATGCCAGTGGATCAAGATCTCGACGATGTCGACCACGTCGAACGTTCTCCTCGCCAATTCTGGCTCCCATCACCATCTGATGGGAGCAGCCAACTCCTGCTGCGAGGACCCACAACGGCCAGGTCACGCCTGCCCCGGGCTGGGGAATTACGTGAACACGGCCCTGGCCGATTACGTGAACGAGAACCTGGATCTGGTGGGGAATTTCATGAACGCCGACA
>NZ_JBSGEZ010000218.1:0-2693 GCF_053603155.1 Nocardia sp. NPDC004260
CGCCCCCCCCCCCCCCCCCCCCACGCCGCTACCGGTGTGACGAAGAACTCAGCTCGCGCCGAGCGCGAGGTTGCTCAGCACCCGAACGCCGACCGCGAGCGCCCGCTCGTCGATGTCGAAGGTCGGCTGGTGCAGATCCAGCTGCTCTCCCTCGCCGGACCAGACGCCCAGGCGCGCCATCGCGCCCGGCACCTCCTCCAGATACCAGGAGAAGTCCTCGCCGCCGCCGGACTGCGGAGTGTCGGCCAGCGCGTCGGGGCCGAGTGCGCGAATGGCGTCCTCGAAGATGCGGGTGGAGTGCTCGTCGTTGACCACGGGCGGCACGCCGCGCCGGTAGTTCAGCTGGTAGCGCACGCCTGTCGGGGCGAGCAGGCCGTCGACGATCTCCCGCACCATCGGCTCCAGCAACGACCAGGTCGCGTGGTCTCCGGTGCGGATGGTGCCGGTGAGCATGCCGGTCTGCGGAATGGCGTTCGGCGCCTTCCCCGCGCTCACCGCGCCCCACACCATCACGGTGCTGGTGCGCGGGTCGATGCGGCGGCTGAGCAGGCCGGGCAGGCCCGTGATGACCGTGCCGATGGCGTAGACCAAGTCGCTGGTCAGGTGCGGACGCGAGGTATGGCCGCCGGGCGAGTCGAGCACCAGCTCGATGGTGTCGGCGGCGGAGGTGATCGCGCCGACGCGGATGCCGATCCGGCCGACCTCCAAGCGCGGGTCGCAGTGCAACGCGAAGATTCGCTCCACCCCGGTCATCGCGCCTGCGGCGACCACGTCGATCGCGCCTCCCGGCATGACCTCCTCGGCGGGCTGGAAGACCAGCCGCACGCCGACCGGCAGCTCCGGCACCTCGGCCAGGGCCAGCGCCGTGCCGAGCAGGATGGTGGTGTGCGCGTCGTGGCCGCAGGCGTGCGACACGCCGGGGACCGTCGACGCGAAGGGCAGTCCGGTGAACTCCTGCAGCGGCAGCGCGTCCATGTCGGCGCGCAGGCCGACCCGCGGTCCGTCCGGTCCGAGGTCACAGATCAGGCCGGTGCCGCCGGGCAGCACCTGCGGCGTCAATCCCGCCTTGGTCAGCCACGCCGAGACGAACTCGGTGGTGCCGAACTCGGTACGGGACAGTTCCGGGTTGGCGTGGATGTGCCTGCGCCACTGGACGAGGTCGACCGTGTGATCGGCCAGCCACGACTCCACCGCTTCCCGCCCTGATCCCCCGGTTTCCGACACTGCGGAGCCGCCGGGGCCCTCCGTGGCCACACCGATGCCCGCTGCCGGGCCCGTCGCCGGCGCCGCAGAACGGCCGGTTGTGCTCACCGAATGTCCTCCTGTCGTTGAACTAGCCGTTGCAACAACCTGTCTCTATGGATGTCATCGCGGGCGACGGCGATTGCGGTACGCGTGAGCGCGAGCGCGCCGTCGAGGACCGCACGATCCGCCGAGGCGTTGACGCTGGCCGCGGCGAAGCCTGGCTGATGTGTCACCGCACCACCGGCGTCGATGCCGATGACCGGGTGAATGCCCGGAATGACATTGGTGACGTTTCCCATGTCGGTGCTGCCCAGCGGCCGCTGCGCCTCGAACTCCGGAGCGAGCGGCACGCGTCCCAATCCGGTGAGCTGCTCGCGATAGACGAGCAACAAGTCCGGATCCGGGGTCAGCTCGGTATACGTCGGCGCGAGCGTCCGGATTTCGTGGGTGCAGCCGGTCGCGAGGGCGCCCGCCTCGAAGCAAGCCGACGCTCGTCGCATCAGATCGTCGAGGGATGCGGAGTCGACTGCGCGTAGGTAATACAGCAGTTCCGCACGTCCGGGCACGATGTTGGGAGCTACGCCACCGTCGCCGACTATACCGTGCAGTTGCTGGCCGGGCAGGAAATGTTGCCGCAGCAACCCAAGGGCCACCTGCGCGACGGTGACCGCGTCGCCCGCGTTGCGGCCCTGCTCCGGCGCCGCGCTCGCATGCGCCTCCCGCCCGTGGAAGACCACCGACACGTCGGCCAGAGCCAGCGAGCGGGCGCCGACGATGTCGAGCGGACCCGGATGCACCATCATCGCCATCGCGACGTCGTCGAACACGCCGCGTTCCAGCATGAGCACCTTGCCGCCGCCGCTCTCCTCGGCCGGTGTGCCGAACACCAGCACGGTGAGATCCAGTTCGTCCGCGACCTCGGCGAGACCCAGCGCCGCGCCCACCGCGGAGGCGGCGATGACGTTGTGCCCGCAGGCGTGGCCGATCTCGGGCAACGCGTCGTATTCGGCGCAGATGCCGACGGTCAGCGCGCCGCTGCCGTAGCGCGCGCGGAAGGCCGTGGGCAGCTCGGCCACGCCCAGCTCGATCTCGAAACCGCGCCCGGCCAGCGGCGCGATCGTCTTGGCGACGCTGCGGGTCTCCTCGAACGCCAGCTCCGGTTCCTCGTGAATCGCGTGCGAGAGCGCGATCAGCTCGGCGGACGCGGCGCGAATGGCGGCGTCACCGCGAGCGGTGGCGTCGACCTCGCAGACTGCGTTGCCGTCGTGCTGCGCTTCCTGGCGCCCGCTGCGCGATGGTGGCATGCAACACAGTCTCGCACTGTGTTCGATTTGCCGCGCTTTCGCGCGGCGTGTTCGCGGCTGTGCTGGTTTTGGCCGCGACTTCGTCGCGGCGTGTTCGCGGCCCCTTTGTGGCTCGCGTTTGCGCGGCCGCCGCTTGCTCCTTCG
>NZ_JBSGEZ010000219.1:0-2662 GCF_053603155.1 Nocardia sp. NPDC004260
TCCCGGAGCACCGCGCAGCCGGGGCAGCGCCGCTTCGGCGGCAAGGGAATGTGCGAGCCCTGCTACCAGGAGCAGCGCCGCCAGTCCCCGAAGGCGGCGTCATGACCTTCTCTACGCATGACGAGATCGCCGCGGAAGCCCTGCGTTTGGCCGACAAGATTCGCACCGATCCCCGGGAACTGCATGAGGACTTGGCGAAGTGGTGCCGCGACGAGCCGGAGAAGGCCGCTCAGGTGTTGATGTGCTTCGCGGCCTGGACCGACCCCGACGACCCCGATGCGTTGGGGGATCGCGCCGAATCCGTGGCCGAGGCTACCGCGATCGCTGATGAGCGTTCGGCACCGTCCCGGCCGGTGTTCGTGGAGGTGATCCTGCGTGAGGACATCACCACCCCGACGGGGATCCTGCCGAAGGCCAGCCGCCACCTCGGGCTCCCAGAGCCGGGCGGTATGTGGTCGGTGTGGGTGGCGGGCACCCGCATCGCCGCGGTCCCGGAGTCGGCGATCAACGCCGGACGCCGGCATCGCTCGACGCTGCTGAAAGCCGAACACGCGAAGGAAGAGTACTGGTTCGCCCGCCAGTGGCTGAGCTACGACCATGACTCGGCTGTCCGCTGGCTGGAGGAGCAGTACCGGGTTTCGCTGCGGCAGCTGGAGCGGTGGGGTCTGTCCATGACCGCGCTGGGGGTGAGCGCGTGAGCTTCAAGCGCCCCATCCCCGGTGTCGAGGACTTCTACCTGGTGCAGCCCGACGGCGTCGCCTGCACGGAGTACCGCCTCGACTTCTCCGGCCGGTTGTTCGTCACCGGCTACGACTCGCAGCAGCCGTCGAGGGATATCACCCACTGCACCAGCCACGGCATCGACCACATCCGCGAAATCCACGACCTGACAGGGGCGATCCTCGCCCACCTCGAGGAGCATCAGTGACCGAGATCGAGGCGTTCACCAACGCCGATTTGGCTTACAAGATCGTCATGTTGAAGACCCTCGCCGATCTGGTGATGGCGGAGTTCAAGCAGGCCAAGGCAGTCATGGGCGAGCAGATCGCCCGCGGCGACAGCGTGGCCGCGCGCACCGCCGACGACCGGAAACTCGGGCGGGTCACCAAGTCCGACCCGAAGGACGAAGCGGTCATCAGCGACCGCGACGCCCTGGAGGAATGGGTTCGCGCCGAGTACCCCGACAAGCTCGAATCCCACGTAGAGCTGGGCCGGGTGGATGAGATCCTCCCCATCCTCATCGACGCCGGGCGCCGCGACCTGTTCACCGAAGTCGAGGTCATCCCGGACTACCTGATCGGGCAGGCGAAAGCCGCTGCCTTGAAGGGCCGCCCGGTTCCTGGCATCACTCTCCAGCCGGGCAAGCCGGTGGTGTCGGCGACGAAGGAACTCGCCGCGGAATACGTGGTGCGCGAGCTGCTGTCCGGATCGCCGGTGCCGCTGCTGGGAATCGAGGCGTGAGCATGGAATTCGAGGAAGCCACCAAGGAAGCCGCCAAAGCTCGCATCGCCCTCACAGGGCCCTCGGGCGCCGGGAAGGCGCAGCCCGTAGACGCGCCCGTACTAACGCCGGTCGGGTGGCGTGAGATTGGCGAGCTGTCGATTGGCGACGAGTTGTTCGCGGGCAACGGCGAAGTGACCCGGGTAGTGAACATCTATCCGCAAGGGCGCCAGCCGATCTATCGAATCACCTTCACCGATGGAAGCACGGCAGAGTCTACGGCGGATCACTTGTGGGTGACGCAGACGGTTCTCGACCGTGCCGCGGGACGCCCAGGGACCGCAAAGCCGCTGTCTGAAATCGCCGCGAGTGTGATCAATTCGGATGGCAAACGCAATCACTGGATGCCAATGGCCGTGCCAATGGACTTCCCGGAGGTCGAGCCGATGCCGCTGGACCCTTGGCTGCTTGGCGCTTTGATTGGTGACGGCAGCCTGCGGGGCCGGGGAGTCGTCTTCTCGAATCCCGATCCCGCTATCCGGCAAGCGGTCGCCGAAGCTCTGCCGGTGGGCGCAACCGTCGGCTGGTCGAAGGAGGTCGACTTCGGCATCGTCGGCGTGCGCCATGGCATCAATCCGGTTCTCGACGCCCTCCGCGAACTTGGATTGCAGGGAAAACTCTCTATCGAGAAGGCGATCCCGCGGCGTTACTTGTTCGCGTCCGCGAAGAAGCGTGAGGCGCTGCTGGCTGGATTGCTGGACACCGACGGGTATGCCGGTGGTCGCACCTGTGAATTCTCGACCTCCAGTCCACAGCTCGCCGACGACGTCCAATTCCTTGCGGAATCGCTCGGATGCACCGTCCATCGGTCCTCGCGCGTGCCAGTGTTCGTCCACAATGGCGAGCGGCGCTCGGGAGCAGTCTCCTGGAGGCTCGCGATCTGCCCGCCACGCGGCATGAATCCATTTAAGGTCAAGGCGGAGCGGTTTACTCCGCGTACGAAATATCCGGCGCGGCGTGCGATCGTCGCCGTCCAGCAGGTCCGACACCACGACGCGGTTTGTATCGCCATCGAGCACCCGAGCCGCATGTATGTCACCTCGCATTGCATTCCGACGCACAACACATACACGGCGCTGATGCTGGCGTTCGGGCTGGGCGAGAACGTCGCGGTGATCGACACCGAGCGTGGATCGGCGTCGAAGTATGTGGGGCGCAACGG
>NZ_JBSGEZ010000220.1:0-2656 GCF_053603155.1 Nocardia sp. NPDC004260
GGCCCGAGCCCGGTCGATCGCGGCAAGCCCGGCTCGAAGATTCACGTGCTATCCGACCGCGCGGGAAGCGTTCTGTCGGTGGGCGTCTTGTCTGCCAACACCAACGACGCCGAAGCGCTGCGGCCGCTGGTCAAAGCGATTTCTGCCACCCGCTCGCGGCGCGGTCCGCGCCGACGCAAACCCGGCAAGCTGCACGCCGACAAGGCATACGACACCGCCGAACTTCGGCAATGGGTGCGAGAACGCGGGATCGGCGTCCGCATCGCCCGCAAAGGCATCGAATCCTCCCAGCGCCTCGGCCGTCACCGGTGGGTGATCGAGCGCACGATTTCCTGGCCGACCGGCTACCGCCGCCTCAACATCCGCTACGACCGCAAGGCCACACACTTCCTCGTGTGTCAGCCCGGAGTGCCGCAGTTCGCGCAGGTCCCAACCAGTTCCGGGCCCATCGGTCGCGGTGGCGAGTAGGTCGCGCGCCTGGTCGTAGGACAGCCGTGCGAGGCCGGTGTCGGGGCACAGGTCGCGGTCGGCGAGATACTTTATGGGTCCGGGGCGGCGGTGGGTCACGAATATCGGTCCGCGGGTGCCGCCGCGGATCAGCCGGGGCAGTAGCCGGGCGGTGCCAGCGTCCCAGTACACGGTTTCCAGGACGTGTTCGTGGTGGGCAGCGCCGCGGCGGCGGGTACGGGGTTCGGCGCCCTTGGACTTCACCCGGGCGCACCGGCCCGCCAGGTCGAGGTCCTCGATATTGAGCAGTTCCTCCGTGCGAGCGCAAGTTTCATACAGCATCCGCACGGCGTCTTCTCCCGCAGATGGGCCTCGCGGCGGCAGATGAGCCGGTCGATCGCAGTCCGCGAGCGCACCGGTTTCTCCGATTCCGGCGAGGTCGAGCGCGCGGCCGCCGCCGGGACTGCTGGTGCGTCCCAGCCTTGCTCGCGGCACCGAGTTCCTGTGGCCCTTGAGATTTGGGCAGGACTGTGCGGAGGGGACCACTGCTGCCTATGCAAGTTCGTTGGTGTTGTACCTGAACTGGTGCCAACTGACCGGCCGTGAGTGGCGAGAGGCTGGTGCCGCGCTGGTGTCGTTCATCCTGTGGTTGCTCGGTCGCGACGCGGATCTCCCGGCTGGACCGTTCCTCGAGGAAAAGCCGGCCTGATGCGCGCCAGGACCTCGTCGTCGATGCGACGTCCCGCGCGGCGCATCTGCTCGACGGCGAGGCCGTAATACTCTGTGGTCCAGGCGAAGACCGCGTTCGTGGCCAAGGTCAGACACCAGGCTTGCTCGGTCTGTTCCTCGAGCTGGCGATGGGCCTGGTCATGGCCGGTTTCAGCCCCGGCCACAGGTCAGGCTCACCAGCGGCGGGCCGGTAGAGCTTGCACCTTTTGATCCGCTTGATTCTCGGCAGCAGATCGAAACCCAGCAATCTCGTCACGCCGAACCCGATCTCGGACTGGCCGTGACTATCCACCGCAGTATTCGTCCACAACCTCGACGAGTACTTCCGCGACCTTCGCCGCCCAAATCTCCGCTACACCGCCCGAACCTCCGCTACACCGACCGCACCCAGATCCTGACCGAATTCCGCACCGCATCCGAGGCCGCAGGCCTTCGCGGCGGCTGGTGACCTACCGCCTGAATTCCAGCTCAGGAGGCGTTGCCCCCTCCTGTCTACGGTCCGCCGCCATGAGTCAGGACGAATCGCATCGCGGCACTTCGGACAACGGCGAGCCCTCACCGCCGCCCAGGCGCCGCGCGCACTGGAGCAGGGCGGTGATCAAGACCGTCGAGGCGCTGTTGGCTTTGAACACGGCCCTGGAGGTGGTCGATTTGGTACTGAGTTGGTTCAGCCGATGAGCTGTGGTTCTGATCGCGAACCTGGGCAGCGTCTGATCGCGAATCTCGACACCGCCTGATCGGCGGTGGCTGAACCAACCCTCACCGCCACAACGCTGTTCCGTCTCGTTTTGTGTGAGACAACGTGAGGAAATCCGGGGTGTCTTCGCCCGAGGGTGCGGTCCGCTCGCCGTAGGTTGCTTGCGGTCAAAGCGGGCGCGGCGGTGTCCCGCCCTCTCCGAAGAGAGTCTTCTCCGGATCTTTTTGGTAGAAGATTTCGAGATCACGCCCCCACAGCAAGCCGACACCGTGGTCGATGGCCCAATCCAGGACAGTCGTGAACTGTTGCCATAAGTCGGGCTTGTCGTGGGGTGCCCGCGTCGGCGGGAGAAGTGCCGCCAGCTCGCCGGTCTCGGCGGCGTCGAGCCAGCCGCAAATTCCCTCCAGATAACCACCGCCGCCGTGTATCCAGAAGCACTCCGCTCACGACCGTCCAAGCGTCGGAGAAGCTGCCTCACCCTGGGCCGGTCGAGGTCCGCGGGGGTTTGCTCCAGCGCCCTCCACGGATCCTCGCCCTGCCGACCCAGCACCGTGTAGGCGAGGATCGCCTCCCGAGTCAGCACCCACTCCACCAGCTCCATCAGCTCCCAGTACCCCCACCCATGTGGACTGGAGGGCTCGACAGTCTTGGTGGGCACACCGTCGAGGACACGGAAGTCGCGTCCGAGTGTCGGCTGCCAGGAGGAAGGGACCACTTCGGAGCCGGTTTTGCCATGAGGATGGGACCACCCGTTTGCCACTGATGGGACCACCTGACTAGCGG
>NZ_JBSGEZ010000221.1:0-2655 GCF_053603155.1 Nocardia sp. NPDC004260
ATCCGCTACGAACGCCGCGCCGACATCCACCAAGCCCTACTCAGCCTCGCCTGCGCCGTCATATGCCTCCGCAAACTCATTCTGAACTGAATTCTAAGGAACTGTCATGACCTCTGTAACGAAACCCCAGCCGACCACGGCCGGAAAACCCCGGCCTGTAACGCAACTCGCTGTCCAGAAAACTGGACACCCCTTCGCCCTGCGCACCCCACGCGCGGCCCGCGCGATGGCCGCGATCGTGCAGCACCGCGCCATGCAAACTGACACCCTCGCCACGTTCCTGGGCACCGGCCGCAACCACGTCTACGAACTCGCCACCGCCCTCGCCGCAGAGGGCATGGTACGGCCGTTGATGAAGGTCGGTGCGGGCCCGCGCTGGATCGTGCCGACCCCGGCCGGGCTCGGCTGGTACTTCGGCCGGCGCGTGCACGACTGGCAGCCCTCCCTGTTGTGGTCGGTCCACGCCCGCGCCGTCATTCAGACGCGGATCGCGCTCGGCGCCCGTGCCTACGACGATTGGCGCTCCGAACGGGACTTGCACTACGACAGCGGATACCGGGGCCGTTACCCGTATGACGCGCAATGGGACCACCCGGCCGCGACAGGGGCGGTGAAGGTCGATACCGCCGCCTACCTCCTCACCCCGAGCAAACTCGGCGAAGCGGTAGCCCGCGTGATCGGCCGCGCCCGCACCGACTGGTGCGAAGGAGTGCTGTGGGTGTGCAACGGCGCGCCGCCCGCCGCATCAGTCCGCACCACCCTCGACCAGCGTGCGCACCACGACGACGCTCTGGCCGTGGCGGTGGTCGATTTCGCCGAACTCATCAACCCGGATGGCCCGGTCCTCACCCCGTGGGGTGTCGCATGACCGAACCACTACGCACCACCCATGCGACAGCAGGCGATACCGTGCGCACCGGCTACGACCACAGGCGACGCAGCGGTGCACAGCAGGCGACAACAGCCGAAACAGCCAACCGCGCCTCGCATATCGGCAGACCACACAGCTACACGCTCGGGCCGAGCGAGACCACCGGCCAGCACGCATCGACTGGAGTCGCCGCCGACCCGACCAACCGTGACACATCAAGCGACACGGTGTGCACCGGGGGCGACAGCCCGCGCACCACGCAACGCACCAGTCGCGACAGCGGTGCGCACCAAGCGACATCCGCCGGTGCGCTATGCACCACCGCGCGCACCGGATGTGACAGCAGCGCACCGGACGCACCACCCACCCTCACCCAGCGCATTACCACCCGAACCACTGCACCACACCGAAACGGAGACACCGCCATGACCACCGACCGCTACCTCCAGGCCAAAGACTGCGAAGAACTCACCGGCATCCCCGCCGCAACCTGGCGCTACTGGGCACACATCGGCTCCGGCCCGGCCAGCTTCAAACTCGGGCGCCGCCGCGTCTGGCGACGCAGCGTCATCGATGCCTGGATCGCCGAGCAGGAAGCCGCCACCCGCACCGGAGGCGCGGCGTAAACATGGCAGCGCGACGGAACCGCCGGGCCGGAGTCGAAGACCTCTGGACCAAAGAAGTCCGAGACGACGACGGCACGGTCCGGCGCGTTCCGTCCAAACTCCACGGCAAAGGCAAACGCTGGCGCGCACGCTACGTCGACGACGCCGGAGACGAGCACACCAAGCGATTCGCACGCAAAGTCGATGCCCAGAAGTGGCTTGATGAGCAGGTCTCGGCGCTCGTCCAGGGAACACACGTAGCGCCGCGGGACGCGAAGCGCACCGTCCGGCAGTGGTCCGAGGAATGGTTGGCGGGCTACGCCGTCCATCGGGACGGCACCGTCCGCCAAGCCAGGGTGCACATCGCTCAGATCAATGCGGAGTTCGGGGACTACCAACTCGCCGCGGTGCGGCCGTCAGCGGTGAAGGCTTGGACGGCGAAACTGAAAGAACGCGGGCACGAACCGAGCTACATCTACGCGCTGCACGGTCGGCTGTCGCAGCTGCTAGGCGATGCCGTGCTGGATGGCATCCTCGGCCGCAATCCGTGCTCGCGACGCACCTCGCCGCCAGCAGGCAAGCAGAAAGTCTATTGCGCCACAACTGAACAGGTGTGGGCGATTCACGACGCGATGCCGGAGCACATGCGTCCCGCCATCCTGCTCGGCGCCTTCGTCGGTCTTCGGGTGTCCGAGGTCGCCGGGCTGCGCGTGACGGACGTCGACTTCATCCGGGGCATCGTGCACCCGAAACAGCAGTGGCCCGCCCGGCCGCTGAAGAGCGATGGATCGGAGGCACCGATCCCGATTCCGAACGACCTGGCGCTCCTGCTGTCGGCCGCGGTGAAGCTGCGGCCCGGCGAGCGGGTCGTCTGTGACGACTTCGGCAAGCCGGTCCCGCCCTGGCAGCTCGAACGCGCCATACGCACGATCCGCCCGAAGATATTGGGGCTGCCGGAAGAATTGACCTTCCAGGACCTGCGTCACTACCTCGCGTCGCTGCTCATCGCGAACGGCGCGAACATCAAAGTCGTCCAGGCGCGCATGAGGCACGCGAACGCCAAGACCACCCTCGACACCTACGGCCTCTCTCGGGAATTGCATCAAACGGGCGAGAATCTGCTGGTTGCCTGACGGTGAGCCGGGGCGAGAAGGCCGAATTGTTGGTGTGAGAATGCCT
>NZ_JBSGEZ010000222.1:0-2602 GCF_053603155.1 Nocardia sp. NPDC004260
CGGTCGCCGAGGATCTCGTTCACCCGCTGCATCCACCGCGTCACCTTCGCGATGTCCGCATGGAACTCGGCGTGCTTGGCCCGGTCGATCACCTGCGCCCCGCAGATGCGGCACACGAGCGGACCACGAGGGGGCGTAGAGGGCGCTGTTTGGCTCTCTGCCGGACGAACGGGGGCGGGTTGGGGTATCCGGGTGATCCGGACGGGTTTCTGGCTCATCACATCGCCGCCATCGTCAGCTGCACGAGATACGCCGGACCGCCGACATCCGCGAGAACCCCCCGCCGGTCCAAGGCTGCGGCCACAGTCACCGGGTCCACCGTCTGCCCGGCCGCGTGCATGTCGCGCACCGTCTCGAAGATGTCCCGGTGCGCCTGCGCGGCGAAGTCCTCCGCGGTCACCGTGGTGGCACCGACCTCCAGGGCGGTGTGGTGGATCAGCATCCCGCCGAGCACCGCCTGCTCTGTGCGGGGATGGAACAGCTCAGTCATCGGGTCTCGCTCTCCGCGCGGTTGCACTCCGCGTCGTGAATCCGGGTCCAGCACGGCGTACCGCGGTGCAGACCATTGATCGGGTTGATGCAGTAGTCGCCGGGCTCGGCATCGCACCAGTGGCACTTGAGGTCGATGCAGTCGGCGTACGCCTCGGGGATCGGGCTAGGCACGATCCACCGACTTGACGACCGAACCGAAGTCCAGTGCCCGACGGTTGCCGTCGGTCAATGCCTGCCGAGCCGCCATCCGCTGCTGGAACTCCGCGTGTTGGGCGTCGGTCAACCGGAAGTGCGGCGCCCGGCCCAACGCCACCCGGCGAGCGAACCTGTGCGCGTCCGGCGGGGAAACCCCCATGTCTTGGAGGATGTGGTTCGCCTCCTCCATCAACTCCCGTCGTTCCTCCGGCAGCGACTTCAACTGCTCGAAGTAGGCGGCTCGGGCATGGCGCACGATCGACGCCGGGAGAGGCCGGAAGCCTTCCTCCGCCAGGCGGTAGGCGCGGGCCACACCGGCGAGCAGATCCTCGCGCGCCAGCCCGGACTCGGAGAACACCTCCGCCCACGCCAGGACGGTGGACTCGCCACCGGCGGGGAACCACGGGTCGTTCGCCGCGCACTTGGCCAGGACCATGGCTGCGGTGTGTTTGTCGTCGTCGGTGATCATCGGGTGATCTCCTTCGGCTCATCCGAATGGCTCGTGAGGCGGGCGCCCATTTCGAGGTAGCCCTGGACCTTCTGGTCCGCCCGCGAAATGCCATTCGTGTTGGCATGGAAGTGTCCGTCGAGGAATTGGCCGACGACTTGCCGCGTGATGGGTTTGCCCATCCGGTAAATCGAGACGATCGCGTTCTCGACCGTGTCCGGGTCGGCACCGCGTTCATGAATTGCCCACTTCACGATCTGGCGAGTGGCCATGAAGTTCAGCGCCTTGCCGACTCGCTCGTAGGCGCGCTCGGCCACGACCTGCTCGACAGCCTTCGGCTTGGCCGCGTCCGGCTTTGCCGGCGCCCGCTTTTTCTTCTGCTCCTCTGTTCCACTGCTCCCCTGCTCCACTGCTCCGGGCGCGGGGATCTCCGGAGAGTCTCGCGAGGGTGTCGCGACTGTCTCGCGAGAGCCGTCATCATCGCTGGTCGGCCCAGGGAAGCGCGCCTTATTCGGCTTGTCGACCCGCTGATGCTTCTTCCAGTTCGTGATGGACAGGTAGTCCTTGCCATCGACGGTGTAGCGAACGATTCGGCCCGCTTCGGCAAGGTTCTGCAACCCTCGCGACACTCTCGCGAATGTCTCGTGAGGGTCTCGCTCGACGTCGTCGGCGAACAGATCCGTGGTGATTAGCGACAGCCGGTCGAGCCCAACACCGTTGTCGTCCACGTAGGACCACAGGCCAATGAAAATCAGCCGGTCGTTCCAATCGGTGAGGTCGCTGATGTCTTTCGACCGCCAGAAGTCAGGCTTGATCGAACGGATCCTCATATGCGATGCCCCTTACTACGATTGCACGAGCGGCACGCAAGCGTGATGTTGTCCGCACTCGTGGGCCCACCATGGAATTCAGGAATCACGTGGTGTAATTCCAGGCCGTCGATCACCGGCCAGTAGCGGTAGTCCTCGGACCAGGAGATCGAGCCGTAGAAGTCGCAGTACGCACACTGGACGTCCACGGTCCGCCCGATCTCGGCGCCCGCAGCGCGGCACACCTCCCGCCTGACGGCGTTCGGGATCGCCTGTTTCTTGCGCTCGGCCATCACCGCACCTCCTCCGCCTGCTCGCCGCCCTGAATCAGCCGCAGTTTCGGCCGCGGCGGTGTGGCTTCACGCCCGCCGGGCATCGGGTCACGCCCGGACGCCCACCGGTAGATGTGATCCCAGTCGGCATCCCAATACCGCTTGAGCACGCCGCCGGTATTGGCGGGCGGCAACGGCTTACCGTTCTCCGCCCATTGACGTGTGCGTTCTTCCGCCGCCTTGCCGAGGTGCCGGTGGCGGGCGCAGAACCACACCAACCCGCCCTCCCCCGTGAGTGGGTCACGGTCGGCCAGCCCGTAACTGCCGCTCTTTCCGCATAGGCCTTCTCGCCGGATCATCGGCGCCACACAGCCACGGCCGCGCTG
>NZ_JBSGEZ010000223.1:0-2555 GCF_053603155.1 Nocardia sp. NPDC004260
CGGTCGCCGAGGATCTCGTTCACCCGCTGCATCCACCGCGTCACCTTCGCGATGTCCGCATGGAACTCGGCGTGCTTGGCCCGGTCGATCACCTGAGCCCCGCAGATGCGGCACACGAGCGGGCCACGAGGGGGCGTAGAGGGCGCTGTGTGGCTCTCTGCCGGACGAACGGGGGCGGGTTGGGGTATCCGGGTGATCCGGACGGGTTTCTGGCTCATTTGCGGTCTTCTCTGTCGATTGCTGCTTGCGCCTTGGCCGATGGGATCGACTCGGCGCAGTCGTTGGTGGTTGAGGTCTTCGCCAGATGCGGTTTGCAGGCGAGGCACGGAATGGGGCGGCCTTCGTCGTCGGCGCCGATCCATCCGCGGCGGCATCGGGCATCCCGGCAAGGGCGGTCGGCGGGTTCGCCGTAGCGGTCCGGGCTCATCGCTTCACCGCTGCCATCGGAGAAGGAATTGGATGCGGTCGACTCGCGCGCGGTCGTGAGTTCCGTTCCCAAACCAGCCACGTCTCTTGGAATGGTTGTGGTTGGTAGGAATGGTGGGGGATCACCCGTGATCCCCAGACTTGCCCAAAATGATCCCCAGACTCGCTCAAAATGATCCCCAGACTTTCTGCGGGGGGCAATGTCTGGGGCACGCCAGTGATCCCCAGACATTGCCTGTGGATAACTTTCTGGGGATCGTGGGTGATCTCCAGACTCGGCGCGCCAGCGATAAGTCCACGGATCATGTGTGATCCCCAGACATTCCGTCTTCGTCCGGCCCGAGCATCGGCAGATCGAGCAGATTCAACGGCATCGTCAACCGGTACTCGTCCGCCTTCTTCGCGTGCCTGTTGCCCTGCTTCACCCGCTGAATGAGACCCATCGCCCGCAACTCCGACATGCCGCGCTTCACCGTCGGCTCCGACACGCACATCACCAGAGCCATCCGGTCCACGCCCGGCCGCACCCTCGTGCCGTCGCGGTCGGCGTACGTCGCCAGCATCACCGCGACATACTTCGTGCCCTTCGACATTCGCACCCGGCGGATGATTCGTTCCCACTCGAATCGATCCACTGGAATGGGGTCCGATAGGTCCACGAGCGTGTCCTCCACTGACGCCATGGCGCGCCTGCCTTCCGCAACCTCGGGACCTCCCCACATCGCGATTCCCCCTCGACTTGCTCCCAGGTCGTTCATCGCGCGTCGCCTTCCTCCAGCGCGGTGAAGTGAACCTGCGGCATCCAGCCGACGCCGTTCGAGAACTTGCCCCAATTCGCCTTGCGCGGATCGGCGATCCCACCGGGCTTCACAAGCAGGGAGTGGTGTTCCAGCTCGATCCGAAGGGTCTGGATTACATGGGTGGCGCCCACTTTCTCGACGAGGGCAATCACCTCTTTGGTGGCGCTGAGCCAGCCGCCTTTCAGGACCATCTCGAAGCCGTACTGCCGCTCGCGTGTCAGCGACATAATCCGGCCAACCACAGGGTGACCCTTCGATCCCGTAAAGCTGTCGAACGGGGTCGCCTCAAGGTCAACCCTCGTCGCTAACACAACATCCTCGGCGCACGACTGGCAGTGCAGGAACTTGCCGTTGCGACCGGTCACCTCCAGGCGGACCGGAGTCGTGTTCTTCCAGTCCGGCTCCTTTGGCACGCCGTCTCGCTTGTCTAGCACCTTCTTCCGGCGGCTAGGCTGGGCGATGAACCGCCGGTATGCGGCGGCCAGTTCCTCGTGACCAGGGTTGTGCTGCCGGTTGAATGGCGGGCGCAGCCGTATGATCAGCTCACGCTCAAGGCGCCGCGCTTCGTCGCGGCTGGGCAGGTGTCGCACCTCTTGGCGTGACACGTACCGCCACCATTCTTTGTCGGCGTTGTGCTCGTGGTTTCGCCGGATGCCTCGACTGGTGATGCCGACGTACAGCAGAACGTCGAACTTGTCGTAGTACAGGTACAGGCTGGTGGGCACGTCAGGGTGCGCGGAAGCGGCCGAGCTGGATATGCTCAATGGCGGCTTCACCTCCTTGCGTCTTAGCAGGACAGGGGGTGGAGCAAGGCCCCGGGATCGCGGGAGAACAGCGTTGGCGCGCTGCCCAACCGGTCCTGGGGCCGTCTTGATTTTACCGGGGATTCGCTGGGATCTCGAGCCGCCACACCCACCGGATTCGAACGAATGTGTGAGTCCCGCAATGCATTCAGCAACCATGCGGCATCTCCTCGATCTGGTCAGCGCCGCCCGGGATCAGGCGCAGCTTCGGCCGCGGCGGTGTGGCTTCACGCCCGCCGGGCATCGGGTCACGCCCGGACGCCCACCGGTAGATGTGATCCCAATCGGCATCCCAATAACGCTTGAGCACGCCGCCGGTATTGGCGGGCGGCAGCGGCTTACCGTTCTCAGCCCATTGGCGTGTGCGTTCTTCCGCCGCCTTGCCGAGGTGCCGGTGGCGGGCGCAGAACCACACCAGCCCGCCCTCCCCTGTGAGTGGGTCACGGTCGGCCAGCCCGTAACTGCCGCTCTTTCCGCATAGGCCTTCTCGCCGGATCATCGGCGCCACACAGCCACGGCCGCGCTG
>NZ_JBSGEZ010000224.1:0-2536 GCF_053603155.1 Nocardia sp. NPDC004260
GTAGGCGGCGATTTCGGGGTTGTCGGCCAGGTAGTCGTCGATGCTCTCGGTGAACGAGCCGTAGGCGGCCCCCAGCGCGAACACGCCCACGGCCCATCCGGCCAGCGAACCGCGCTGCAATCGCCAGGCCAGGCCCAGCGGCGAGCCCAGCGCCCAGGACGCCGTCGCGCGCCCGGTGCCGTAGGGAAGGAGTCCGGCGCCGAAGTCGCGCCGGTCCAGCAGAGCTAAGGCCAAAGCGGTCAGCGCGACAGACGCGGCGGCGAACAGCGGCAGCGCCCACCAGCGGTCGCCTGCGTAGGGGTAGCTGCGCTGGGCCCACCCGATCGGCGATAACCAGGAGGTTGCCCCGCTGCCCACATCGCCGATCGCTCGCGCCACGTAGGCGGCCGCCACAGCCAGCCCGACCACCCCGTAGACGCTGCGCGGATTCTCGAAGATCTGCGCGGCGACGGCGGTGACAGCGGCGAACGTGACGCCCACGCCCCCGGTGACCACGCCCAGCAGGAGTGAGCCACCCGCCGGAAGTCCAGTTCCGACGGCGGCGGCGAAGAGCACCAGAACGACGGCGATATCGGCCAGCCCCGCCAGTGTCAGCGCGGCGACGGCGGGAGCCCGGCGCCCCACCCGCGCCGAGCGGAGCAGTTCCGCTCGCCCGGTCTCCTCGTCCGAGCGAGTATGCCTGCCGACCAGGAACATGTTCATCAACGCGACCACGACCGCCAGATACGCGAGTATCTCGAAAACGATCTCTCCGCCAATGCTCGTCAGCAATTGGGTCGGCCCGCCCATGGCGACGGCAGCAGCACTGGCACTCACCGTCTCACGCAGCTGCCCTAGTTTCTGCGGTGTGTCATAGAAGCGCTGACTACCGACCGACTGTAAGGCGAGCAGCGCGGCGGCGCCGAGCAGCCAGCACGGCAGCGAGAACCGCTCGCGCCGTAGCGCGAAGCACAGCAGCGTGCCGGCCCCGGAAAGCTGTGCTCGCGGTATCGGTCGCGAAATCGTCGTGCTCACCGGCTCTCCTCCCTTGCAGAGGCCGAAGCGGCGCCGTAGTGGCGCAGGAAGATGTCCTCGAGTGTGGGGGGCGTGCTGGTCAGGCTGCGCACGCCCAGATCGGCGAGTACGCGTGTCACGGCGTCGAGGTGAGCACTGTCGACGTCGAACCGCGCCCGAGTGCCGTTGCGGACGAGGTCGTGCACTCCCGCCACCGCGTCCAGACCCGTCAACGGCCGGATGGTTTCGACAGTGATCGTGGTGCGAGTCAGATGCCGCAGCTCGGACAAGGTGCCGCTTTCCACGGTGCGCCCACGCCGGATGATGCTCACCCGATCGCACAGCGCCTCCACCTCGGCCAGAATGTGACTGGACAGCAGGACGGTCCTGCCCTCGTTCTTCGATTCCGCAATGCAGCGCTGAAATTCGGCTTCTTTGAGCGGGTCGAGGCCAACGGTCGGTTCATCGAGCAACAGCAGTTCCGCGTCGGAGGCCAGCGCCGCGACGAGCGCGACCTTCTGCCGGTTGCCCCTCGAGTAGGCACGCGCCTTCTGGTGTGGATCGAGATCGAATCGCTCCAGCAAATCGGCGCGGCGACGCTGGTCGATGCCGCCGCGCAGACGGCCCATCAAGTCGATGACCTCGCCGCCGGTGATACCAGGCCAGAGGAGGACCTCACCGGGGACATAGGCCAATCGTGCGTGCAGGGCGACCGCGTCCGACCACGGATCACCGCCGAGCATCCGCACAGTCCCGGAATCCGCACGCAGTAGTCCCAGAAGAATACGAATTGTCGTCGTCTTACCCGAGCCATTCGGCCCCAGAAACCCATGGATCTCACCGGTACCTACGGTCAGGTCCAGTCCGTCGAGCGCCTTCGCGGGACCGAACGATTTCCTCAGGCGGGCGATAGATATTGCAGGCTCGGTCATCGCGGCGACCCCTCCACCCGGCTCGGCCGGATTGCCTCGCCGAACGCGGGTCCGATCCGATCCGCCAACCTGATGTCCTCGTTTTTCCGCACGGCTTCTCCTTCCCTCGCTGCTTGTGGGCTATATCAGCGCGCGGCGGCACGGCTCACGGGCGGAGCAGGACATCGACTTGAAGTCCGAAGGCCGAATCTCCCGCACTCGGTCGGCGGCCGGATGGCCGCTGTGCCTTGATGCCGGGACCCGGGCTCTATCGATGTACCCGGCTCTGGGGATCTCATCAGCGCGGGCTATGGCAGCCGTGGAGCCGTCGGTCGTGCCAGGTCGCCGACCCCGGCCGTGGAATTGCTGTCACGCAGCTGTTGTCGATACAGCTGCGCGATGTGCTCGCAGCGGCCGGGTCCGGTACCGGTTGTGGCGAGCGCCGCAGTCGCCGCCGCGATACCCAGACGCACGGCGTCGGCCAGTTCGTATCCGCGGGCGAGTCCCACCGTGACGCCCCCGACCATTGCATCGCCGGCCCCGATACCGCTGCGCACCCGCGCCGGGATCGGCGCGAACCATTCGTGCGATTCCCGCGTCACCACAAGGGCGCCGGCGGCGCCGAGGGACAG
>NZ_JBSGEZ010000225.1:0-2502 GCF_053603155.1 Nocardia sp. NPDC004260
AGCGCGAGTCCCCTCGTCGAACTTCCGTGGTGCCGCCATGGCTGACAGTCTCCCTTGCTATATCAGGAGTCTCCAGCCAGTCCAGGACGGTTCACTCGTCACCGCGCTGTGGCTTGCTGAGCAATCGGGTTGCTTGTTGCCGAGGCCGGTTCTGGACGACGCCTACGGCCCCTTCTCTGCGCTGATGGCTTCGGCTGTGCTGCGACCAGGGTTGGATCGATGTTGTGGGCACATGCCGGGTGGTCGAAACGCTGATTGCGCCGGCTTAGCGTGCCCACGGTGCCGTGTCGGGACTGCGAACAGACTGAGGTTTGCGATCTTGGTCATGGCCGGTCTTCAGATGTCCTCAGCGCCGTGCGCGACCGCGGTGGCTCAGTGGGAGCGTGGGTGTCGTCTACGTCAGCCGCTATCAGTGCTGTCTGCAGCATGGCGAGTAGTGCGGATTTGTCGTTTCCGCGGCACCGCAGGCTGATATGTCCGTCCGGTCTGACCAAGCACAGCGAGTCCGTGGCGGAGTCGCCGTACGTGTCGAAAATTTCGTTGCTTTCGGCGATTACGGCATGGGTTGGCGCGGCCGCGTCAACCTCGGGGGTCAACCTCGATGCGCGAGGGAGCGTGCCCCGGTTGATCCTCCGTGGCGACCAGCCCAGCCACGATGGGCAGTGCCGGCGCCGTTGGCCGCGCCATGGGGGCCGCCACCGCCGGGTTGAGTCAGTCGAGGCGATCGCTACCACTCGCAGTCGTCGACTGTAGGGCTGCGCGGCGTGCGCGGCCCATGCCGCCAGCGTGGACTGCGGATGCCGTTGCAAGACCAGCAGTGTGTAGCCCGGATGTCGCAGCAGGTCGTGAAGCCACAGCGTCGGCGTGATGGCCACGTCAGGGGCGCGGTCTCCGGCTCTGAGGCCATCCAATGGCAGTATGCGGGGGGGCTGGGCTATGACCTCGCGGTAGGAGTACGACAGGCCTGCAATTTGCTTGGCGGCAGCTTGTTTGAAGCCTGGTGCTCGGATGACCGCGCGTCGGTCGTCCATGGATTTGCCGTGCGCCATCATGAAGCTGTGCAGCCTATGGGTGCCGTCGATGACCTGCTCGGCGACCGGCCTGCGCTCCACTTCGTAGGTGTCCAGTACCTCTTCCGGAGCCTCGCCCGCGGCGACGCCTGCGAGTTTGTAGCCCAGGTTGAGCGCGTCCTGGATGGCGGCGTTCATTCCTTGGCCGCCAGCAGGTGAATGAACGTGTGCGGCGTCGCCGCACAGGAAGATATTGCCGATGCGGTAGGCAGAGCTGACGCGCCGCCAGATCTCGAAGACAGTGGCCCACTTCGGCTCACCGAGCATAACGGCGCCGTCGAAATGCCTATGTATGGCCTGCTGAAACTCCGCGCGAGCGGCGTCGAGCTCGGTTGTGCCTTTCCGTGCGGGCGTGGGATCGTGGATCAGGACACGGTAGTTGGTTAGAAGCGGTTCTTCGGTAGGGAGCGGTGCCGTGAGCAGCAGTTCCCCCCGATGGATGTCGTAATGGATGTCCCTGTCTTCGTGCGGAAGGCCGACCACCGGGACGTCCATCATCCTCATGCTGCCGGTGTACTCGTCGCCTCGGAAATCGAGCCCGAGGAGGGTGCGCACGGTACTTCGCACTCCATCACATCCCACCAGCCAGTCAGGGTTCACGATCTCTGCAACCACCCGGGTGTCGGCATCGGTGTGAACAATGGTCGCGGTGATGCGTCCGCTGTCACTGGTGGTGAGGGCGCGAAGTTCGGTGTTCCATTCCACGAGCACGCCGCGTGCGGCAAGTTGGGCACGCAGGACGCTTTCCAAGCGATCCTGCTCGAGCAGGAGGATGCCCGGATACCGGTGGCTCAATTGCTCGAAGGCGAGCCGCTCCGCCGCTTGTTCGGGCCCCTCGAAATGGAAGATTATACCGCCGCTCCAGATGCCCTTATCCAGCAGTGCCGTGACGATCCGTGCCCTGTCGTATCCTTCCAATGTTCGTATGTGGACGGTGAATGATCTCGATGTCGTGTCAGGATCGGACCTTTTGTCTATCACGCGACACGGCACACCCCAGCGCAGCAATTCGAGGGCGAGGGTCAAACCCGCTGGCCCAGCACCAACGATCAGAATCGCATCACGCGAGACAGCGGCTTGTGACATGGTGATCCTTCGTGCGGTGCCTGTAGCGTCCAGCGGCAAGGGAGCGCTCACCGGCTTCGGATGGCGCCCTTTCGTCGCGGGAGAGCTGTGGTCGTCAAGCGCGACTCTCACACGCACGCAATGAAGATGGAATGCGGAATGCCCGGCAGATACCTACCGAGGTCGCTTACCTATGTCACGTTGTCAGGATTCGAAGCTGAAGGCCGTTGTCGTGCTGCGGCGTCGATTCTGGGCATGAGATGTGCAGGAATGCTAGCTTGAGTTTTAACCTCTGAGCTGGGTTTTTATCCTGTTCGGCGGGGTCGTGGCCCGGGGGGTTTGGATGGCTTCTGGTTGCTGGGTGTTT
>NZ_JBSGEZ010000226.1:0-2430 GCF_053603155.1 Nocardia sp. NPDC004260
ATCTGTGATCGCGACATGGCGAGAATAAGTACCACATGCCGAAAACGCCCTCTGAACTGGGATTACGAGGGTAGTTAGTTCAGTCAATAGGTAGTTGCGGGCGTGTTCGGCGGCGAGGGCGGCGGTGCCGGGCCATTCGGCGCGGCCGAGGTCGGCGTGCACGGCGGTGATGCGATCGGTGACCCCGGCGGCGCGGGCGGCCTCGACGACGACGTCGAGGGTGGATTGGGAATCCTTGCCGCCTGAGATGCTGATGACGATGTGGTCGTAGCTTGTCAGATCCGGGCCGGGGGCGGCGATGGTGCGGGTCATGGTCGGTCCTCTGGGAAGGTGCGTTACCGGGTCGCTTCGCGGTGCTGGTCGCGGCGCATCCATCGGCCGTATGCGGTGTCGGGTTCGGTGGTTCCGCGGCGGCGGGCTCGGCGGTGGTCGAGAACAAATCGCAGGAGCCGAGCGGCTTTGAGTTCGGCTTGCTCGCGTAGCGCTGGCGGGCAGGTGTCAGCGATGGTGGTGCGACGCTGTCTGATGTCAAGGGCGATTTGGGTGTCGGCGACGATGGCACCGAGACCTTGCGTGCGGACGAACAGGGTCATGCGGGCCTCGACGCGGGTCGGGTGTTGCGGGGAGGGCCGCAGCGTGATGGATTCATTTCCCCACGATTGGTAGGCCGTGCCCGGGGAGACCCTGACCGAGGAGGGTGTGCGGCGGGATCGACCGTGGGTCTGCTCGTAGTAGCGGTGGAACGGCCACCATCCGGGGCCGTAGACGATGCCCCAATCGTCGAGTTCGTATTGCCACTGTCCTTCGGGTGTGGGCACTCCCCAGCCGTGGAAGTAGCTGCCCGCTGGGTCGGTCGGTGTCTGTGGGTAGGTCATGCGCGATTCCTTCGTGTCTGGTCGGAATGGGTCTGATTGCGGCGGGTGAAAGCGGCGCCCGCGCAACCCGGGTGGGGTTGGGCTCCTGTGATGGCGGCGCGATGGCGAGCACCGTTCGAACTGGGTTGCTCGCGTCCCGTTTTCGCGTCTCGCCTAGCGCGGCGTGGCGGACTGGGTGCGTCGGGGCCGCGTGCGTTGGCGTTGGCGGCACCCGCCCGTGGTGGTGGCTACTGCTGGGGTGCGGCAGCGGCGCGGTTGAGGTCGGATAGGACGGTCAGCAGGGCGTGGGCGGCGTCGGCGGCGGCGCATCGCCAGGTGCCGGGGTCGGTGCGGCCGGGGCGTTGGGGAATCGGGCGGGTGTAGGTGTGGGTGGCCAGCACATCGCCGGTGTCGGTGTCGTGGATTTCGACGGTGACGGGTGGTCGGTCCCCGGCACTGTCGTGGTCGAGGGCGATGAGCGCGACGAGGGTCCCTGTGGCGGGGTTGATGAGGAGGTCGTCGTCGTCGGCTTCCTCGATCGCGTCGGCGAGCAGGACCGGCCATGCCCGGTTCCAGTCCGCGGCGGTGGCGAAGGGGTCGGGCGGATTGCACATCTGCTCGTGCATGAACGTTTCGCTGAGTCGTTCTTCCAGTTCGGCGGATGTGATGCGCAGCGCGACCACCGGTGTCGTGGCCAAGCTGGAATCGGTTGTTGTGCTGGCTGCCCGGTGCGGCTGGCGCGGTTCACGCTGGTGGCCGGGGCAGGAGTCGTGGGGTTGGAGGCAGGCGTGGACACCGAGGGCCGTGATGCCGCCCTCGGTGTGGGCGAGGATGGCCAGTCCCTTCGCGAGGGCGTTGAGGGCTTGGCCTGTCTTGTTCCCGTCGAACTGGAGGGTGTCGCTGTGGCTGGCGATCGTCTGCGCGGCCTCGGGCGCGGCGTGCTGGCGCTGTTCGGTGGTCCAGGTGCGCACGGTGGCGATCCACGGCGGTACCAATGCCAGCAGGGTTGTGGTGAGATTCGCGGCGAATGCCTCGTCCTTGGGGTCGGGGCGTGGGGTGCGATCGACTTCGACGACGCACCCGAAGGGGTGTTGTTGGGCGGGGTTGGTGTTCATTGGTTCCTCATTTCTCCGATGGGCGGTTGGCCGGTGTCGGGATGTGTTGGTGTGAAGGGGAATAGGTGCGCGGGCGCGCGCGGGTGACGGGCGCTCGCGGCGGTCGGAGGGTGCGCGAGGGTCGGGGCTGGGCGTCTGATTTCGCTCGGTCCCTTGGTCGCGGGCGGGGTTCAGGCCGCCGCGTGGGCGGGGTCTATGTGCCAGGTGGCGTTGATTGCGTCGTCTTCGTCGTCGTCGCCTCGGCATCCCCAGGGCGAGCAGCCGCGTTCGATTTCGAGGTCGGCGACGGCGTCGAACATGTCGAGCTGGCGGGAGCGCCATTCGGCGGCGGTGACGTGGTCGATGGGTGCGTGCTCGAGCGGCACGTGTCGCCTGCCAGGGTGATGGGACCACTGGTTTGCCATGTGGATGGGACCGGGTGGCCTTCGGTTGCGGCCGTGTGGTGATAGTGGCCGATCGCG
>NZ_JBSGEZ010000227.1:0-2357 GCF_053603155.1 Nocardia sp. NPDC004260
CCGCCAACGCCAACCCGACACCGTCCGCGGCTACTTCCGCGCGCCCCACATCCGCTACACGAGCCTGAAGGAAACCCAATAGTTACGGTTCAATAGCACGATGCTGCCCACCTTCGACGATACTGTTGTCGCCGGACGAGCCGCGGTTTCCCCCGGCGTTGTTCCAGCGATCATCGAGCTGTTCGCGGTGTCGTTCGAACACCGAGAACCCGGTGAAGCCGCCGAGGAGTTCCTGACCGGCAATGCACCCTTCAAATGGGGTATCTGGGCCAGACCATTGGGAATCGGTCGAGCACGACTGCGGGGCATGGGGATATTCCCCATGCCGTACCATTGTCTTGGCGTGCCAGAATGGGGATCGGTATGGGCCCGGAGTTTCGCAGGCGCGGTGAACTTCGCGCTGCCCGGTACGTCCAGTCCATGTTGCTGCGACGAGATCACAAGCGATCCATATGGAGGGAGTGCTTATCGGCGCCCATGGCCAGCGCCGAGGGCACAGCGATAGGTGACGTGCGCCCTTTGTGTATGTCGCCCGGATAAGCGGTCGGAGGAGTGCGGCTGTGCCCATAGAAATGCCGAGTGAGGTCGCACTCTTCCTGAACTTGATAGGGATCCCGTACCCGGATATCAACGCGGATGATGTACGCGCACTCGGCATGCACGTACGTAGCTTTGCAGAAAACGTCGCCAGTACCCATGAGTTGGCGAGCGGAGCCATCAACGATATGGGCTCGGTCTACTCGGGATATTCCTACCAGCAGCTGGTCGCTTCCTGGGCCCGAATGAGTGCAACCCACATGGCCGATCTCGATCGGGGCTGCCATGTCGTCGCCGAAGCGCTGAGGATCGCAGCGGACGTCATCACCGCCGTGCAAGTCGCCGTACTCGCCGAGCTCGCAGCGTTAGCGGCAAGTTATGCCGTCGTACTGGCTACTCCCGGTGCCGCCGCCTACTCACTCGCCGTGCGCGAGGTTGCGGGTAGGTTGTGCCGAGGGATGGAAGACATGATCCTTTCCTATATCGCCGCTGAGGTGATCGAGCGAGCGATCCAGCCGCTGGAAGACACCATTGACAGACTCGTGAACGGGTTTGTCCTTGATGCAGCACATGAGTTGTTGGGGATTCCCTCTCCCGAACAGAGTGCTGCGACACCCCTATACATAGAGCCAGACGAGGTCCTTCGCTATGCGAACATCCTGGATGGCCTGGCCGACGACATCCTCAAGCACGCCGCGACGTTCGCCGAAGACGTCGCCGGACTGAATTTCACCACATCCGACAATCTCGGCATCGAGTCCGCTGTACGGCCGAGCGGCGTGTCGGCCACGTCCATCCAACCATCGCCGTTGCCTTCTCGCGGGGGCGTGCTGGTTGAGCCCAGCGTGCTGACGTCGCCGCCAAACTCCACAGGCCACTCTGCCTCCCGAGCGGAGCTTTCTACTCATGACGAGTCACGTCAATTGTCGTCGGTACGCCAAACGGATTCCGTACAGCCTGCAGGCGAACCCCGAACGAGAGCGATGTCCACAGGTACCGGGACGAGCCAGCATATGTACAACGGCCCGGAGGCCGGCGCCGCAGTCATGGCAACTGGCGAGCCAAGTATGGCTCTGGCCGACTCGCACCATACGCCGGATCAGTGCGAAAACGCTCGAGCATCGAGTCCAGTAAGTGGTTCCCACGGATACGACCCGACGCTGGCAGAGAACCGGTCCAACGGCTCCGAATCAGAGGTTAGCGAAAGCGAGATTCGAGAGAGCTCCTACACCGGCCCTATTGCGGTCACCGAAGACTCAGCGGCTAGGTGGTCACCGCAGCTGGCCGAGGCGAACTCCACGGCTACAGCTACACCCTGGACACAACCGAGTTCAGCGCTCAAGCAGGAGAAATTTGCCTCGAAGGCATCGTCCGCCAACCCTTCGAAGGCAACTTCGACCGCGGCACCCGCCGCCACCAACCGATCGCCCACACCTTGGTCGAGAAAGAAACGCGGATCCGCTGAATCCAAGACTGTGGAAAAAGTGTTCACGCCGACACGCAACGAGGCTGTACCCACCGCTGTCGCGAAGGAATCTGCCGCGGATCAGGACACGAAGCACCACGACAGCGAAGGGTATAGCGGTACCACAGTGCGCGAAATCGAATCGACCTCACCTGCACGACCGTTCCGCCCGAGGGTCTCTGCGGACCCGAACATGAGAAAGTAGAAGTTCAACTCTTCGACGTCGGCGGAACGTGAATACTGGTTCTGGCTCACTTTCCGTTTGCGCCGTGAGGCGCTGTGATTCGAGTGGAGGTGAGAGACCTTAGCCGCCGTTCTGTCGTAGCAGGTCGGTGGAGCTGAGGGCAGCCTGATC
>NZ_JBSGEZ010000228.1:0-2327 GCF_053603155.1 Nocardia sp. NPDC004260
CGCGATCGGCCACTATCACCACACGGCCGCAACCGAAGGCCACCCGGTCCCATCCACATGGCAAACCAGTGGTCCCATCACCCTGGCAGGCGACAGTCGTGGCTGATCGTCGAATGTCTGGTCGATGCAGGCCAGGAGATTGTCACGCTCGACGCGTAACCAGGTCAGCGCCTGCATTGTGTCAGCGAACTCGCGCACCAGACCACCTTCCGGTACAGATCGCGCAGTGGGCTGGATGTAGCGGGCGACGTGCCTCTCTGCTGCCGTGGCGCTGGCTTGGTAGTAGTTCAGCAGCCGGTCATTCGCCTGGGTGTTGGTGTCAGGTGAGTCGGTTTCGGCTCGGGTGCGAGCGTAGGCCCGCAGCAGATCGTGTAACCGGTAGCGACCCGGTTGCGTTTCCTCGATGATGTGGTCGGTGTAGAACGCGTCCAAGTGCTTACGCGCCACATCGACAGAGACACCGGCCAACGCCGCCGCGGCCCAAGCGTCGATGTCCGGGCCCGGGTGCAGCCCCAGACACCGGAACATGCGTTGTCGTTCGGGCGGAAGGTCCTGGTAGGACATCGTGAACGCAACCTGCACCGAACGCGGCCCGGCTTCGAGTTCCTCCAGCCGGTCCTGAGCGGCGGCGAACTCGTCTGCGAATCCGGCGATGCTCCAGGATCGGTGGTGGGCCAGGCGGCCGGCCAGCAGGACGATCGCCAACGGGAGGTAGCCGCACAATCGGACGAGTTCGTCCACGGCGGTGCGCTCGACATCGGTGGCCGCGGTGCGGCCAGCGAGGGTAGTGAACAGCTCGGCGGCGGTGTCAGGATCGAGCACATCCAGTGGCAGACTGATGGCGCCATCGAGAGCGGTCAGGTGTCGGCGGCTGGTGATCAAGGTCAAGCACCCGCCTGTCCCTGGTAGCAATGGCTCGATTTGAACGTGGTCGCGAGCGTCATCGAGGACCAGCAACATTCTTTTCCCGATGGTGCGGTCCAGCCAGAGGTCCCGACGCCCCTCCAAGGTGGCAGGCAAGAAGCGGGAATCGACACCGACAGCGGTGAGAAGCCTTGCCAGAACATCCGCAGGATCGGCGGGCGCCTGTCCCGGGGTGTGGGCGTGCAACTCGACGAAGTACTGCCCATCGGGAAACGCGGGCGCCAACTGGTGGGCAGCCCGGGTCACCAGCGCAGTTTTACCGATACCAGCCATGCCGTCGATGGTGTGGATCGACACCACACGCCCCCCAGCCGACGCGGACACGATCTGCGCCAATTCGAGTCCGCGTCCGACGAGTGTGCCCACATCGCGCGGCAAAGTTCCGATCACGCTCGGAGGCGCCAGAGGCTGCTGCACTACCGAGTACTGGATGGAGATATCCCGGCCCACCCCTACCCCAGTGATAGCCACCGCGGGCAGAACAGATGACGGCGCAACAGACTCCCGGTCTGCTACTGCTGCGCCGCCGGAGGGTGAGGTTGCCCGGTGCCCGCCCGAATCCCACTGATGGTCATCGAGCCGTCCACCGAGGTGTTCTCAGCCACCACCCCCGCGCCTGCCGAGGCGACATCAGTGATCGTCAACTCCCCCGCACGCACCTCCCGCAGCTGCACGCCGACCGTGTCCGCCACCTGCGGCGCGTGATGATGCACCGCAACGAGCACCTGCCCCGCCGCGGCCAGCAGTTCCTCGTCAGCCCCCGCACCGGCCTGCTCGAGTTCCTCGGCGAGCACAGCCCGCCGGTTCACCGACTGCGGCTGCCGCTCCACCACGCCCACATCGACCGACCGATACCGCCCAGCAAGAAGACCCTTCAACGCCTGATACGCATCAGCGACCGCTCGCTCGGCTACACCGGTCAGCCCCGTAGCTGCGCCAGCCGCCACCGCAGCGACCACCATCGTTACCGGCTCCATCCTGACGTCCCCTCCCGCCCTCGCAGACCCGTCAACAGGATCCACGTACTTAATCCAGCAGAATCAATGTCGCGATGGGTGCGAACCCCGCTGCACCGCAGCTTATCCCGACAGCCTGCACTGCGGCTGACATCGCGAAATGGCCGGTATCACCAGCGCCTCCGGATCGTCGTAGCTACGGATCAGAAGATTAGGAGCTCAGCCGAACAGCGTCAGGATGCCGCGGACGGCACCTCAACCCGACGCTCTCCGCGTCGTCCCCGGATGTCAGCCTGGGGTGTACCCCAGATGCACACGAGTGCGAATCGTCTGAACGCCGATCGGCAACCGCGATAGGTGATCGCATGACCATAGATAGGTACATGCCCCATGTCGGCCCGCTACCGATTCGATGAGGATGGTTGTCGCGCAGCGAGTACACCACCG
>NZ_JBSGEZ010000229.1:0-2322 GCF_053603155.1 Nocardia sp. NPDC004260
GACCCCGGCCGCGGCCCGGATCCACGAATGCCAGATCAGCCGGGGCCAGCGTGAAATACCGGAACAACTCCTCGCGGCTGATCTCCGGGAACCCCCGCAGACGCTCCAAGTCGCGTTTAGCAATCCAATGCTCAGATGCGCATGTCTACGTATCAGCATGGCGTTTGAGTCGCGGCTTCGTCGACGCGGTCCCCCACCCACGCCAGAAAGGCTCGCACGTCGGTGGTTGGCAGTGCGAGTGCGGCGGTGCGGGGGTGCTCGAAGCTGCGCAGCGCTGTGTCGATGAGGGGGGCGAAGTCTTCTTCGGACTTCGCGATCATCTGTGCCGCTTCGTGTTTGGCCAGCCAGCGACCGGTGCGACAGAACGCTACTGCTCGACAGCCGTTCAGCACTCGGTTGTCACCCAGATGGCCCTCTCCCCCAGCGTGTTCGCGTACCGAAGCCAGCAGCGCGGCATGAACGTCGCGCCGTGACGGTGCCGCGACGACCTGCCGCACGGCAGTCCCGTACAGGAGCCGTCCGGTCTCGTGGGCGATGGAGCGATCGATGACGTACCAGAAGGCCGATGAGTCCGCCGGATCGAAGCTGACGCGGTTCGGCAACAGGGGACCGGTGTTGAGGTCCATGAGATAACCGGCCGCGCTGGACGGTTCGGCGCTGAAATCCGAGCTGTAGACCACGAGTTCCAGCCCGGCCGCGGGGCACGGCAGCGACGAGTGCGCGAGCGATTCTGCCAGTTCGCGCAATGCCTGCGCGGGAAGCGACGGCGCGACGACGATGACCACGTCCACGTCGCTGCGCCCGTGCCGATAGTCCGCGAGCGCGACCGATCCCACGGCGAAGACACTCGTCAGATGACGCCCGCAGACGTTGCGGGCTCGTCGCACCAGCGCATCGAGGTAGGGCCGCAACTCAGCCGGGAGAAGGTCGGGATCCGCCAGGATGTCGGTCATGCGGGCCAGTATCCGCCAAGGCCGCCTCGGGGTGCGGATCGCCGGAGCTGTTCTCATGAGCCGAGTTCGGCTGTCCGGGCCCACGCGGCCTTCGGCTCAGCGCGGCAGTCCCAGTCCGTCGGCCAACACGGGCCACGAATTCTTCAGCGCATCCTGCCAATACCCCCACGAATGGGTTCCGGTGGGCTGGAAGTCGTAGGTGGCGGGGATGCCGAGGGAGTCGAGGCGGGCGCGCATGTTGTGCGTGCACCAGTTCACCGCGGCCTCGATCACACCGCCCAGCACCAGTTGGTTGAGGTAACCGCGCGGCCCTGGCTGAGCGTAGGCGCCGTTGTAGACGTCGTACATGCCAGGCACTCCGGTTCCCGTGGACAGGAACAGCCGTATGCCGCGCAGTTGGTCGGCGTGTAGGTACGGGTCGTTGGCCGCCCACATCGGGTCGTCGGGCGGGCCGTACATGTTCTCGGTGTCGCCGCCGCCCCAGCTCTCCACGGCGAGTTTCACGAACTCGCGGCCGATCGGGTCGCTGATCTGCGCGCAACCGCTGTAGGCCGCAACCGCCTGATACAGACCGGGTTTCGCGATCGGCAGCTGGAGCACCGAGGTCCCGGAGGTGGACAAGCCCGCGACGGCATTCACCCCGGTGGTGCCGAACTCGGCATCGATTAGCGGTGGCAACTCTTCGGTGAGGAAGGTCTTCCACTTGTACACACCGAGTTTCGGATCCGGCGCACGCCAATCGGTGTAATAGCTCCAACGCCCGCCCACCGGCTGCACGACGTTCACGTCTTTCCCGGCGAGAAAGCGCAGCACGTCGGTGTTCTTCTGCCAGGTCGCGCTGTCCTGACCACCGCCGCCACCGTTCAACAGATACAACGTCGGCCGCGGCACCGAACGGTCCGCCGGGCGCAGCACCTTCACCATGATGTCCTGCCCCATCGCCGCGGAATGCACCCGCACCTGCACCGTCCGATCGTCCTCCGGCCAGGAGCCGGTGATCGACGCGGCATCGGCGCTCGCGGGCGGCGATGCCGCGACCACTCCCGCGGTCACGGCGAACACCGCCATGAGCACGATGAGCGCGGGCCCCGAACAGCGACGGACTATTTCGATTCTCATCCGCACGCTGCCCGAAGCGGCGACAGGCGTGGCCGGGAGACCTGCGTCGACGTCGGAACTTCGTTTCATCGTTCGTCTTTCTCCGAGACCGGACCGTGGCGTTCGTCCACCGGCGCCGTCGCAGCTGCTCGACGCGCGCGGAAACTTCGTCAACGCTAGAACCAATGCCGCTCACATAAGGGTTTGACCTGGTCGTCAAATTTGCGAACCGGTCGGTGGGTGAGGCGGAGTCGGTTGTGTCGCTTCAGTT
>NZ_JBSGEZ010000230.1:0-2288 GCF_053603155.1 Nocardia sp. NPDC004260
CAAGCGGGTGGGGTCGGTGTCGAGCAGGGTCAGGATCCAGGTGGCGTCGGCGCTGGTCGGGGGCGGTGCGGCTGTCGTGGCGGGAAGTGGTTGGGGTCGATCGATGCTGGGCGCCCGCACCTGAACACCAGTCTGCTGCACCGGGAGGTGTTCCACCGGCATCCGCTGTTTCACACCGATCAGCTGCCGATGATCGCCGAGGACACCCTGCCCGGTTTCCCGCCCCGTCGACTGCCCGGTGGCGCGCTGCACCGCGAGCACGCCAACGTCGCCGCCACCGCCCAAGCCACGATCGAAACCGCGGTGCCGGAGCTGGTCGAGCGACACCGCCAGCCCGGCGACACGCATCTGTGCGTCGCCGGCGGGGTCATGGAAAACTCCGTCGCCGTCGGCAAACTCGCCACCCACGGCGGGTTCGTCGATGTGTACGCCGCTCCCGCCTGCGGGGACGCCGGATCCGCCCTCGGTGCGGCGCTGGTGGTCGCCGCCGCCCACGGCTACCGCACGTCCCGGTTGGAGGACACGCGCCTCGGCCCGGCCTACAGCGATAACGCGATCGAAACGGTGCTGCGCGAGTGCGGCATCACGTATCGGGTGACCGAGGACCCGGCCGCCAGCGCGGCACAACTGCTGGCTGCAGGACAGATCGTCGCCTGGTTCTGTGGCCGCATGGAATTCGGGCCCCGCGCACTGGGCGCCCGCTCGCTGCTGGCCGACCCATCCTCGGCGGCGATGCGGGAACGAGTCAACCGCATCAAGCGACGCGAGGAGTTCCGGCCCTTCGGGCCCTCGGTGCTCGCCGAACACCTTCCGGAACTGTTCGGCCGCAATGATATTCGCGCTCCGTTCATGTCGTTCACGCTTCCCACCGCCAACGGCGACTCAATCGTGGCAGCCACGCACGTCGACGGCACCAGCCGACCCCAGAGCGTGCCGCCAAGCCCCGGCGCGTACCGGCGGCTCATCGAACATTTCCATCAGCTCACCGGAGTACCCGCGGTGCTGAACACCAGCCTGAACAGCGGATGGGAGCCGATCGTCGCTGACCCAGCCCACGCCCTGGCGTTCTTCGGTTCCAGCCCGGCAGATGCCCTGGTGATGGGCTCCCACATCATCACCAAGGACGGGCACTGAACGGATGGACGACTCGCTCGCGCTGCTGGCCGACCAGATCACCATCCACAAATGCTACTCACAACACCCCTCCGACCTGGACACCGATGTCGCCGCCGCGTTCGCGCTCACCGGAGCCGAGCGGATCCTCGACGTCGGCTGCGGCACAGGCGAATTCCTGCGTCACATACTCCACAGCGGTCATCGAGGACACCTGGTGGGCATCGACATCCGGCCCGAAGCGGTCGAAGCCACCAATCGCACCCGCGGGCTACACGCATACCGAGCCAGCGCGGAGGACCTGCCGTTCGGTGATTCGGTGTTCGACCGGACCGCCGCCAAGCATGTCCTGTACTACCTACCGGACCCAGCCCACGCGCTGCGCGAACTGCGGAGGGTAACCCGCCCCGGTGGGCGGGTCTGCGTGAGCATCAACCACACCCAGACCGCGCCCCGCATCCACGCGCTCGTCGCCGCTCACGCGGCGTCGTTCGGATTCACCCCACAGCTGGCGTCAGCGGTATGGGCCGCGATGCCCGCACAGCCGGACTCGGTCACCGCGGCCAGCGTCGTGCCACTGATGCGGGCCACTTTCGGCAACGTCACCGTCCACCGGCGCGACAACGCCCTGCTGTTCCCCAGCGTGGAGTCGCTGATGCGGTACGCGCAGGTCGTCATGCGGTTCTCCTGCGCGGTACCGTCTCAGGACCCGCACCACGATGTGATCCTTGCCCGAGTCGACGACGAGGTGCGGTCGTGGTTCGCCACCAACAACGGCGGGCCGTGGCGCGACGCGAAGGGCTACACCGTGTTCACCAGTACTCGGTAGCGCACGCGGCCCACGAGCCTGCGCGGCTGATCAGTGTTCAGTCGGACCAGCTGATCATCCGGCAGGCGTGATCGGGTGCGCGCGGGACACAGCCCCGTTATCGAGCCGAACCCACCTGACTCCAGTCGAACCCGAGTTCGCCCTTGTCGGCGAGGATGCGTTCCCACCACTCGCGGTTGTCGCGGTACCAGCGGACGGTCGCGGCGATCTCCGGTTCGAACTGCCGTTCCGGCCGCCACCCCAGCTCGGTCCCGAATGGCACGAGGCCGGAGTGTGGCAGCAGTTGCACGAACTGGTACTCACCGAACTACGCGCGGCGGGGAAGCTGGAGCTGTCGACTGCGCTG
>NZ_JBSGEZ010000231.1:0-2286 GCF_053603155.1 Nocardia sp. NPDC004260
GTGTGGAGCCGGCCCGTGCGAAAGATTCAGGACGGGTCATATCCCACGAAGAATTTCTTCGGAATTTCCCAGAAACTCCTGTAGAGAAAGCATTTTCCAGTCCCGTCGATATCGCGCGCAGCTTCTCACTGGACAAGCGCGGTGAGCAAACGGTAGTGGAGGCCTACGAAGTCGCCCTCGAACACATCGTGCCGTTCAACAGCGGGATCGCCGAAAGTATTCTCCGTGATCTGCACCGAGAAGCGGCACTGAACCCCAACCGAAGGTTTGCCTTCCTCGGCCGAGACGGGCACATCCTCGCAGCGGGCGTACGAGGACGAGACCCCCACTTCTTCGAGAACCAGTGCGCAGAAATTGTGGTATCGAGACCAGTAATGGAGATGGTCGCACGAGACTACGAAGCGAGAACGGGAAACAAGATCCCCTTACCGTCTTCCTTCCGCACGAAATTGGAAGAAGAAAAACAATGGGATTACATGAAAGATCGGATAACCGGTTCCTGGGAACATTTCACAACCTACCTCGATAGGCGCGGTCTCAACACCGAGGCGTTGACTGTCATCGACAACAGCCTACGAGGCAGAACGCAAGAGGTCATGGCACACGTCCTGGACGGAGTGGATGTTCGAGGCCACTACGCCTTTCTCACCGTTGCTCCCGACGACCCGCATCCGCTCAGCAAGAAAGGGCACGTCTTCCATCTGCCGGCGACCCACTGGCAAGGAGGCGCTACCAAGTTCCTACCCGACGACGAAAACCTGACCTTTCTTTCCAATCAAGCACTGTGTGTCGTCGAAATGCTGACACCTGGTCCCGCGCATTCGGCGATCGCTCTCACCCGACACGGTCCAGACCAAACACGCCCTTCCGCTCCTCTCGGCCCCCACCTTTTCCCCGACCCCATCGATGAGCGCTATCAGCAGCCCCGAGTCCCGGAAGCGGCCAAGACCAGCATCCTCCTCGCCGCCTCGCACCATGCACAGAGCGGAAGCGCCGGAGACCTGCACTCATTTCCCCGGCAGGTGCGATCCTGGATCCTCGGCGACACAGCCTGCGACCCGCGCCTGGCAACACTCATAACAGCGCTCTCCCCCAAATGGAAGAATTCCTTGGGAACTGTCGGACCGGGGCAGGGGCTGGTGTGACCGAACCCCTAACGGACCCCTGTATTCGATACTGGATGCAATGTACCTGACCGTTCTGACTCGCTCGTGCCCGTCTCGGAGGGCGTAGAACGGGGGCACGACCGGATACAGGGCGCGGCTTCTGCTGGTGTGGATACCGTCATCCGTATGGGAGAGACAGGTTTTGACGATCTCGAGTTCGCGCGCCAGCAGCTGCATCTGGCTGTCGAGGAGTGGACCCGCAGCTGCGGGGTCATCTCGCTGCCGCTGCGCTGGAGGCGCGGGTCGGTGAGCTGGGCGAGCGGGTGCGCACCGTCGAGCAGGATGCCGCGGCGGCGCGAGTGCTGGCGGGTGCGTCGCAGTTGGGGCAAGCGTGTTGTTCAACCGCGGGTGGCGGCCTGCTCGGGGGTCAGCTCCATGCTGGAAGTCTCTCAGTCGATCCCGGGCTGTCGCAGAACCCTCGCATCCGCTCATTTATGAGAACGCGAACCGCCACCGCTGAGTCCCGTAGTTTTAGTTAGCTGAGGTCACACAGTCGCGATGCGCAGGCCGATCAGCACCGCGGAAACGATCAGGATCACCGCCGCCGGTGCGACGTGGACTGCGTCGCCGCCGCGCAGATGCGCTCCGACTGCGCCCACGAAGTACAGCACCAGACCGATCGCGGCGGCGACGCCCAGCGAGGCGAACCAGATGCCGGCCAGGAGACCGGCGGCGCCGGCGATCTCGGCTGTCGTCAGCCACGGGACCCACGTCAGCGGCACCCCGATGGACTCGAAGCCCGCCATCCGCGCCGGATTGCGGACCAGCTTGTCCCGCGCCGAGGCCAGCAACACGAGCGAGAGCAGCACGGCGACTACGGTATAGGCGATGTACATTACGACACTCCAACCTGGGATCTGGCTCTAAAGGGGTTGCCCGGGTGAAACCGGTGGGGCATACACCTTCGCTTCTACGAGGTCGCGATGTACCCGACCGCGCCGAGGTGGTCGACGATGTCGGTGGCTGCCAAGGGACGTTGCGCGGTGCGGGTGATCTCGGCGACGTGGTCGGCTGGGCAGGCGGTGACCGGGCCGGACACGGTGGCGCAGACCGTGCAGTCGGCGACGGCGCCGGTGAGGTGGGCTTGGATGTTACGGCCGTCGAGTGCGGCGACCAAGCC
>NZ_JBSGEZ010000232.1:0-2255 GCF_053603155.1 Nocardia sp. NPDC004260
GGCGCGCCAGGTCGTACGTCCTCGCTGCGCTGCGGGCGCTCCACCTGGCACACCGAGGCCTGGCGCGCGCCCCCTGCTCCAGGCCGACCGAAGGAACACACCGACACCCAGCCCCCTCCCTGTCGCAGGCCCGCGCCGCCGAACCACCTCGCGGCCTGCCGGCCGCGCACGGGGGCGCCGCCCCCGAAACCCCCGCTCCTCGCCGGAGGGGCAGGCACTCCCAAAGGCCACAAAAAACATCGGGTGAACAGCAGAAACAAGAGAAGAAGAATGTGCCGATCACCACACCCGGAACCCTCCCCAGAAATGCGTGATATGCGTGACAAACTGCTAAAATAGAGTCAGGCGAGAGAGACCGGGACCACCAGGGAACCGACCGCCACACACCCAGAAAGGCCCCAGCGTTGACCACCACACTCGAGCGGCTGACCGCCGGAGACCTGATCGCCGCCATCCCGGCGATGCTCCGGTACTACCCCGAGAACTGCCTGTGCCTGATCTTCACCAAGCACGGACATATCGACATGGTGATCCCGGCCGCGATCGACCAGGACCGCGCCGAATTCGCCGCGCACATCGCCCGCGTGGCCTACGACGCCGAGATGGAAACCGCCCGAATCGTCGTGCTCGCCCACCCCGACCGCACCAGCGCGGGCCTGGCGTTCGCCGACATCGTGCGCGATCGGCTCGAAGCCCGCGCCATCCCCGTACTGTCGCGCGCCCACGCCTGTCACATCGCGCCGGGCAAGATATGGACCGATCTCGACAACCAGGGCGGCGGAGTCCTCCCCGACCCGGCCACCACCGCCGCCACCGTCGCCGTCGTCGCCCGAGGACACCGCATCCTCGAAGCCCGCGCCGACATCGCTGCCCGCTACATCCCCACCGCCACACCGGATTTCATCACCCGCCGCACGGCTGCCATTCACAGCAACCGGCCCGGATTCGCCGCCGCAGTCCTGCGCGAACTCGCCGACCGCATCGCCGTCAACGGCTACCCCGGCCCCGCCCTGGCCGCGCGCGTGAGCATCGTGGCCACACTCGACCCCGCCGCGCGTGACGCCCTGCTCGGCCTCGGCCTGATCGACCTCGACGCCGCCGCATCGATCTATATCGACATCGCCAACCAGCTGCGCGCCCTGCCCCGCGCGCACCTGCTCGCCGCCGCCGCGACCCTCTACTACGTCACCGGCCAGGGCGTCGCCTCCTACGAGGCCATCAGTCACGCCAAGACCGCCGCCCGCGCCGCCAGGGCCGAAAACCTGTCCCTGATCAACTTCGTGACCACCGCCCACGCGCGCGCATTCCGGCCCGACCTCATCCGCCGCTTTCTCGCGGCCGGACAAATCGCCGCCGAGAAATTCGGAATAGCCGTCCCCGACTACACCGGATAGCCCGGAGCCTGCGCAATTCTCGGAGTGGCCGGCATCACAGCTCAGTAAATTGCGTGAGATGCGTGCAATGCGTAAGATTTAATAACAGAGGGAGCGGGAAGGGAAACCGGACCGCAACCCAGCTCCTTGAGAACTCCATAGCGTGAAACCCGAGATCACAGCGGGATCGAAAGCCGCAACAGCCCGGCCGATTCCGCACCGGGGCGCACAATGCCCCGGCTGATTTCCGAACGGCAACCGACCTTTATAAGGAAGACGCACGGAAATGAGAACAGTCATCAAGGCGCGTGACCTGAAAACCGGTGACCGCGTGAGACTCGCCCCGCAATCCTGGGGACCGGCGGAAATTCTCACCGAACCCAAAAAATACGAGTCTTACTTGTACATCACTTATAAGCGCCTCGAAACCGGAGCGTGCGGAAACTCCTACATCGCACCGGATATGGAAATCGAGGTGGCATGAGCGACAGCGACATAATCCGCGCCTGTGGATTTGCACCGATTGCGTCATGGTGCTCGGACGGGGCGCGCAGTCCGCCGAGGAAACAGCGGCGGCCGAGCGCATGTCGGAGTACTGGCCCGACCACGTACTCACCGAGACCGGCGACGAAGGAGGTTTCAGCCACTCGCGCTGCGACGGCTGCGAAGCCCCCGGCGGGCGCACGCTCCACCCCGCCACCGCCATCCCGCACAGCCATTTCGGCAGCGCCTGCAAGACCGGAACCACATAGCGGCACAACCAGTGCCACCGGAAAGAAGGGAACCCATGAGACACCTTCTGTCAACCTCAGGCGGCGAGTGCGCGTTGGCGGTTGCTGACGTGGGTTTCTTCGTTGTAGGCGGTGCCGCGGGTCAGGCAGT
>NZ_JBSGEZ010000233.1:0-2250 GCF_053603155.1 Nocardia sp. NPDC004260
GATAAGCTTCGTAGTCGAGAGGGAAACAGCCCAGATCGCCGGCTAAGGCCCCTAAGCGTGTACTAAGTGGAAAAGGATGTGGGGTCGCGAAGACAACCAGGAGGTTGGCTTAGAAGCAGCCACCCTTGAAAGAGTGCGTAATAGCTCACTGGTCAAGTGATCCTGCGCCGACAATGTAGCGGGGCTCAAGTACACCGCCGAAGCCGCGGCACTCCAACATGCGCCTGCTTTCGAGCCAGGTGTTGGGGTGGGTAGGGGAGCGTCGTGCAGCCGTGGAAGCAGCGGGGTGACCTAGTTGTGGAGGCTGTGCGAGTGAGAATGCAGGCATGAGTAGCGAAAGACGAGTGAGAAACTCGTCCGCCGAATGACCAAGGGTTCCTGGGCCAGGTTAATCCGCCCAGGGTGAGTCGGGACCTAAGGCGAGGCCGACAGGCGTAGTCGATGGACAACGGGTTGATATTCCCGTACCCGTGTATCCGCGCCCAATGGCGAATCATCTGTGCTAATCGTCCTGAACCGGATGGACTTCCTTCGGGAAGCTGGAAGGGGATGCACGAGACCCTGGGTGTAGTAGTCAAGCGATGGGGTGACGCAGGAAGGTAGCTGGGCCAGGTGGTGGATTACCTGGTGTAAGCCTGTAGGGCGTTGTGTAGGTAAATCCGCACAGCATGTGCCTGAGAGGTGATGCGTAGCCGATTGAGGCGAATTCAGTGATCCTATGCTGCCGAGAAAAGCCTCTAGTGAGTTGGTACACGGCCCGTACCCCAAACCGACACAGGTGGTCAGGTAGAGAATACCGAGGCGATCGAGAGAACTGTGGTTAAGGAACTCGGCAAAATGCCCCCGTAACTTCGGGAGAAGGGGGACCACGTCTGGTGACCGGCTTTACGTCGTGAGCTGGGTGTGGTCGCAGAGACCAGAGAGAAGCGACTGTTTACTAAAAACACAGGTCCGTGCGAAGTCGTAAGACGATGTATACGGACTGACGCCTGCCCGGTGCCGGAAGGTTAAGAGGACCGGTTAGCGCTTTCGGGCGCGAAGCTGAGAATTTAAGCCCCGGTAAACGGCGGTGGTAACTATAACCATCCTAAGGTAGCGAAATTCCTTGTCGGGTAAGTTCCGACCTGCACGAATGGCGTAACGACTTCTCTGCTGTCTCAACCACAGACTCGGCGAAATTGCATTACGAGTAAAGATGCTCGTTACGCGCGGCAGGACGAAAAGACCCCGGGACCTTCACTATAGCTTGGTATTGGTGTTCGGTACGGTTTGTGTAGGATAGGTGGGAGACTGTGAAGCGGGCACGCCAGTGTTCGTGGAGTCGTCGTTGAAATACCACTCTGGTCGTATTGGACTTCTAACCTCGGACCCTGATCGGGTTCAGGGACAGTGCCTGGTGGGTAGTTTAACTGGGGCGGTTGCCTCCTAAAATGTAACGGAGGCGCCCAAAGGTTCCCTCAGCCTGGTTGGCAATCAGGTGTCGAGTGCAAGTGCACAAGGGAGCTTGACTGTGAGACTGACAGGTCGAGCAGGGACGAAAGTCGGGACTAGTGATCCGGCACCGGCATGTGGAAGCGGTGTCGCTCAACGGATAAAAGGTACCCCGGGGATAACAGGCTGATCTTCCCCAAGAGTCCATATCGACGGGATGGTTTGGCACCTCGATGTCGGCTCGTCGCATCCTGGGGCTGGAGTAGGTCCCAAGGGTTGGGCTGTTCGCCCATTAAAGCGGCACGCGAGCTGGGTTTAGAACGTCGTGAGACAGTTCGGTCTCTATCCGCCGCGCGCGTCAGAAACTTGAGGAAGGCTGTCCCTAGTACGAGAGGACCGGGACGGACGAACCTCTGGTGTGCCAGTTGTCCTGCCAAGGGCACTGCTGGTTGGCTACGTTCGGAAGGGATAACCGCTGAAAGCATCTAAGCGGGAAGCCTGTTCCAAGATGAGGTTTCTCACCACCTTCGAGTGGTTAAGGCCCCCCACAGACCATGGGGTTGATAGGCCGGAACTGGAAGCACGGTAACGTGTGGAGGTGACCGGTACTAATCGGCCGAGGACTTACCAACAAAGGTTGCTACGCGTCCACTGTGCGGTATCTGAAACAACACACAGATACCCCCGGAAACACACATCACGACCCCCTGTAAGGGGGGCCGGGGGTGTGGTTGAGGGGGGTGTGGATAGTTTCATAGAGTTACGGCGGCCATAGCGGTGGGGAAACGCCCGGTCCCATTCCGAACCCGGAAGCTAAGC
>NZ_JBSGEZ010000234.1:0-2222 GCF_053603155.1 Nocardia sp. NPDC004260
GAACGGCGGACCGCCACCATGGTCTGCACGGCGTTCAGCTTGGGGTTAATGTCGTCGGAGCCCGCCGGGAGCACGCCGGCTACGGCGTGCACGACGGCCAGGTCGGGCAGCGGCACCTTGATACTCTTGATCTTGCCGACGTAGCGGCCGGTCTCGTGGTCGGCGAAGATCTTGTTCATCTGCTCCGCGATGCCCGCGCGGCCGACATTCTCACTGCCGTCGAATCCGATGACCAGCCCCTCTTCCGCGAACGGCGCGGAAAAGGCGTCACCGTCGTGGTCGTTCCACCCCTTCAGAATCCTGTGGTACAGAGCTTCGGCCGCCTTGTGTGCGTCGGCCGCTTCCTTCTCGTTCACTGATTCTTCCCTCCTGGCCGCCGACAGCGGCGCAACCCTGCCTGATTCCCTCGATGCCCCACGAATGCTACTACTGGATGACCGCCACCCGGACGGCCGACGCACGTTCATTCGGCTCAATGGCAAGCAGCCGAAACTGCCTTTGGCAGCACGGAAAACGATCCACCGCCGCTACCGCGACCCCGACGACAACGCGAGCCTGGCCGACCTCGCCCAGGAATACAGCGTCGGCCGCTCCACCATCCACCGCATCGTCAGCGGCACCGGGCCACGGGCATAGCAGTCACAGCACCCACCTCAAGTCCCGGGGGGAGTGTCAGAAAACTTTGTGGGTGAAGGCGATTGATTCTAGTTTTCGGTGTGGTCGGTGATGCGGTCGCCGTAGATCAGGGCGAACTGCTGCAGGGCTCGTTTCCAGCCGGGGGTGTGGCCGACGACGGTGGGCCGGTTCTTGCGGCGGTCGCGGATGACCAGGTAGAGCACTTTCAACGCGGCCTGGTCGGTCGGGAAGTGCCCGCGGCGGCGCACCGCTTGCCGGAAGCGAGCGCCCCGCGATTCGATCATGTTGGTCGTGTGGACGACCCGCCGGATCTCCGGCGGGAACTGCAGAAACGTGGTGAAGTGTGCCCAGGAACCGCGCCAGGTCTTGACGATCATCGGGTAACGATCGCCCCATTCGGCGGCGAACTCGGCGAACCGAGCCTCGGCCGCGTCGACCGTCGGGGCGGTATAAACCTGACGCAGCTGTTTGCTGATCGGCCCCCAGTGCTGTTTACCAGCGTATTTGAGGCCGGCCCGCACGAGGTGGACCACACAGCTGCACGTCGGCTTGCGGCCAGATCTCGGTGATGGACTCCGGAAGTCCCTTCAATCCGTCGCAACAGACGATGCACAAATCCTCGACACCCCGGTTACGCAGTTCGGCCAGCACCGACATCCAATGCCTGGCGCCTTCACCACCGTCGCCGACCCACAACCCGAGCACGTCGCGGGCACCGTCGAGGCCGATACCGACAGCCACGTACACCGGGCGCGAGGCGACCTGACCATCCCGGATCTTGACCCAGATACAGTCGATCATCACCACCGCGTACACGCGATCGAGCGGGCGGGACTGCCATTCGGCCAACTCACCGGCTACGGCGTCGGTGATCTTCGAGATCGTCTCCCGCGAGATATCGGCACCATAGATCTCGGTCAGATGCGCACGGATCTCCCCGGTCGTGAGCCCTTTGGCATACAGGCTGACCACCGCCTCGTCGAACCCGGTCACGCGGCGCGCGTGTTTGGGCACGATCCGTGGCCCGAACTCCCCCGGCCCGATCCCGGGGCACGTCCACGGTGACCTGCCCGATATCGGTATGCACCCTCTTACGGCTGGTGCCGTTGCGATGATTGCCGCCCCCGGTTCCGGCCGCCGCCGCACGATCGCCCTTGGCATATCCGAGATGCTCAGTCATCTCCGCTTCCAAAGCGGCCTCTATGACCCGGCGGGTCACAGCCGTCAGCAAACCATCGGCCCCGGTCAGCGACAGCCCCTCGCTGCGGGCCTGCTCCACCAACTCCTGCGCGATCCGGACATCCAGCCCGCCACCAGCAGTCCGAGTTGCGTTGTCGTTCAGAGTGATCCTTCCTCGCCGAAGCAGCCGCAGGCTACTTCAGCACCTGTTCGGAATCACCTCCACCCCCAAAGTTCCTGACAGTCCCGTCCTGGGGCGTAGGGGTTTGTGTTGGTGGTTTTAGGTAGGTGGTTGTTGGGGGTGGGTTGGTAGGTCGCTGATGTGTGGGGGTGGCTGTGGTTGGAGGGTGGTGGGTAGGAGGTGAGCGATGTCTTCGATGGGGTGCGATGGTGTGGGCGGGCGGGGG
>NZ_JBSGEZ010000235.1:0-2166 GCF_053603155.1 Nocardia sp. NPDC004260
GCGCGAGTCTCCTCGTCGAACTTCCGTGGTGCCGCCATGGCTGACAGTCTCCCTTGCTATATCAGGAGTCTCCAGCCAGTCCAGGACGGTTCATACATCGCCCGGGCCAGTTGGACTTGCCGTGGCCCGAGTTTGGGTTTCTGGCCGCCGGTGCGTCCGCGGGCGCGGGCGGCGGCCAGGCCGTCGCGGGTGCGTTCGGACATCAGGGCGTGTTCGAATTCGGCGATGGCGCCGAGGATCTGGAAGAACATGCGCCCTACCGCGGTGGAGGTGTCGATGCCCTGGTCGAGGACCACCAGGTCGACGCCGCGTGTCTGGAGGGTGTTGGACAGTTCGATGAGGTGCTCGAGGGAGCGGCCGAGCCGGTCGAGTTTGGTGACCACCAGTTGATCGCCTTCGCGGTTGGCCACCAGCAGCGCCTTGTCGAGTTCGGGGCGGGAGGCGAGTTTGCCGGAGACCTTGTCGAGGAAGATCTGCTCACATCCGGCCGCGGTGAGCGCGTCGTGCTGGGCCTCGGGATGCTGATCGCGGGTGGAGACCCGCCCGTAGCCGATTCGCATGGCGCGGAGTGTAATGCGAACCCCCGACAGGTTGACGTTGGCGCGTACA
The DNA here is from genome assembly GCF_053603155.1 of Nocardia sp. NPDC004260. Lineage (NCBI taxonomy): Bacteria > Bacillati > Actinomycetota > Actinomycetes > Mycobacteriales > Nocardiaceae > Nocardia > Nocardia sp. NPDC004260. Next base: position 610 of record NZ_JBSGEZ010000235.1, read on the forward strand.
CGGCAACCGTTACAGACCTGGCCTGCGGAAACTTGCTGCGGCCGAGAGTGTCTCGCGAACGATTTTGACGAGACATTGCCAGGGGTGTCTCTCCCCAGAGCCAGGCTCCACGACCGACGGCCGATCGCCGGTGAGCAACAGCAGGACCGACCTGGACGGTGCATCCACCGCGCATAGATACTGGCGACCGACACCGAAAATGCTCGTGCCCGGATTTCTGCGCGTGGCTAGCATGTGCAGGCGTGATCGACATCCCCATACCCGCCGGACTGATCGAGTCGCAGTTCACGTATGCGGGTGAGGCCGGTCGCGCTTTCATCGCAGCATTGCCCGCACGCATAGAAGAGCTCCTTCAGCGGTGGCAGCTGCGGGTCGACGGTCCCTCGATGCACGGCATGGCCGCGCTTGTTCTGCCAGTGGTACTGCCCGATGGCGGGCCTGCCGCGATCAAGTTCCAGCACTTGGACCAGGAGACCGAAGGAGAACCCGAGGCCCTGGGGTTGTGGGCCGGCCGCGGCGCCGCGCGCCTTCTCGACTACGACAACCAGACGGGGACACTGCTGCTCGAACGTCTCGACTCGGACCGGATGCTTTCGACGATGTGCGATCGGGGGACCGCGCACACGCGACAGGCAGTGCTCGTCATCGCTGAACTGCTCGCCCGGCTGACCGCCGTCACGGCACCGGCGGGAATGCGGCGCCTGGGCGATATCGCGGCGCAGATGGTCACCGACCTTCCGCATGCACTCACAGTGGTCGGCGACCCGGCCGAGCGTGCACTGCTCGACCGGTGTGGGGGCGCGGTGCGCGAGGTCATGGGCGAACCCGGTGAGCAGCTGTTGCACTGGGACCTGCACTTTGAGAATGTGCTCGCCGGCGATCGTGAACCATGGCTGGCCATCGACCCGAAGCCGCTTGCCGGGGATCCTGGTTTCGAGCTCTTTCCTGCCCTCGATAACAGTTTCGACGCCGGCGACGTGCTCTGGCGCTTCGACGCGATGACCGAGATCCTCGGGCTCGATCGGCAGCGAGCCAAAGCATGGACGCTGGGACGGGTATTGCAGAACTCCCTCTGGGAGATCAAGGACAAGCGTCCCCTGGTGCCGGATCACCTGGAGGTGGCGCGGCAGTTGTTGAATGCTCGGTGAGCAGGCGCACCTACGGCCACTGGTGCCATACGACAGTGCGAAACACCGCCATCAACAGCTGCGAGTCACAAAACCGCCCGCAGCACCCTCGTCATCGTCGCCACCTAACGCTGCGAGAATAGGGGTCGCCGTAGTATCGGCCGAATTTCGGGCGGATATGGCGTAGCGGGCTGGTAGAGCAGGGTTTTTGTGTTTGGGGTGCGGGGTTGGGTGGTTGGTGCTTGGCTTGGCTGCCGATGAGGGTTGATCGGCGTGCTGGAGGTTGGGGTTCGTGGCGACGCGGGTGTTCGCGGATGAGGAGTTGGAGCGTCTGCGGGGTTCCCGGAGATCAGCCGCGAGGAGTTGTTCCGGTATTTCACGCTGGCCCCGGCTGATCTGGCATTCGTGGATCCGGGCCGCGGCCGGGGTC
>NZ_JBSGEZ010000236.1:0-2144 GCF_053603155.1 Nocardia sp. NPDC004260
GGCCGGACCGATCCCGTCGTCTCCGCGGTATTCGTTGCCGACGCCGATGACCACGGCCCACGGCTCGGTCATCGGCGCACCATGTCGAGGTCCAGGAAGTGGGCCGAGCAGGATATGCACGGATCGTAGTTCCGGATCGCGCGTTCGCACATCGTGGCCAGCGCGGCGTCATCGAGGTCGAGGTGGTCGGAGACGACGCGCCGCAGATCGTCCTCCATCACTGCCTGATTCTGCGAGGTAGGCGGGATGATCATGGCCGAGCGCACGATGCCGTGATCGTCCAGCTCGTACCGGTGGTACAGCAGGCCGCGAGGCGCTTCGCTCACGCCGTGCCCGGTGCCGGCTCGAGGCGCGACCGGAACCGCGGCGCGGGAGGGGCGTTCGTAACCGTCGATGATCGTGAGTGCCGCGTCGATAGCGTGGACGACTTCGACCGCTCGAACCAGGATGCTCCGGAAGGGGTTGCGGCATTGCGCGCCGAGTCCGATTTGGGCCGCGACCTGCTGGGCGATCGGTGAGAGCTGGTGGTGATTCAGTGTGTATCGGGCCAACGGCCCGGTGAGGTAGCGTGCGCCGTCGAGGCTCGCGTGCAAGGCGGTGGAGTGCGGAACCTGATGTTCTCGTACGTGATTCGGGAAATCGATCGCCGGGAAGCGAAGCCCGGTACTGGTGTGCACGTCACCGTGGTCGATGGCGTATCGGTCCGGATCGTTCACCGCCAGCAGATCGCATTCGAGTTCCAGCTCAGGGAATTCGAACCGCGCAGCCCGGAGTGCGGTGTTCGTCGCGTGGTCTCGCGCGCGGCGCAGTTGTTCGATCACGGCGGCGAACTCGGCGCGTTCGGGGACCGAGTAGAAGCCGCCGAGGCGGACGTTGACGGGATGGATGGCCCGGCCGCCGAGGAGTTCGAGCAGCGCGTTGCCCGCTCTTTTCGTTGCCAATCCCTCCTCGACGAGTTCGCGCTGATCGGCGGCGAGCGTGATCGCGTCCGGGTAGCCGAGGAAGTCGGGCATGTGCAGTAGATGAATATGTAGAGAGTGGCTGGAGATCCATTCGCCGCAATACAAAAGCCTGCGCAGATCGGCAAGTGGTCGGTCCAACTCCACCCCACAGAGTTGCTCGAGTGCGTTGCAGGCGCTGGTCTGGTAGGCCACTGGACAGATCCCGCAGATGCGGGAGGTGATATCGGGCGGCTCGGTGTAGGCGCGTCCACGCAAAAATGCTTCGAAGAACCGTGGTGGCTCGTAGATATTCAACTCGGTGCTTTCCACCTGCCCGTCGGTGATGACAACACGCAGCGCGCCCTCGCCCTCGACACGAGCCAGGGTGCCGACTTTCAGCTGCCTATGCCGACTCATCGCCGTTCCTGTTCGCGAACTCCGGCGCGGCTACGGCATAGGTGGCGAAAACGCGATCGATGTCGTCGGTGTCCATGCCATTGACTCGCAGGATGGGAAGCAGCGCGTGAATGTTGGGATTCGCCATAGGACCGAAACAACCGAAGCAGCCACGGTGATACGCCGGGCACAGGGCGCCGCATCCCGCTTGCGTGACCGGACCCAGGCAGGGAATCCCCTCAGCGACCATGACACAGGTGGTACCGCGACGTTTGCACTCGGTACATACGCTCGTGTTCGGGATGTCGGGCGCGCGGCCCGCCAGGAACGCGCACAGGGTGTCCAGCAGTTGCCGCCGGTCGATCGGGCAGCCACGCAATTCGAAGTCGACCGGTACATGCGCGGAAATGGGAGTCGAGGTGCCCAAGGTGGCGATGTATTCCGGACTGGCATACACCACCGAGGTGAACTCGGTGACGTCGGCGAAATTGCGCAGCGCCTGGATTCCGCCGTGTGTGGCGCATGCCCCGATCGCCACCAGAATCCGGGATCGCTCGCGAATCTCGATGATCCGGCGTCGCTCTTCTTCCGTGGTGATCGAACCTTCGACCAGTGAGACATCGTATGGGCCGGACTCCATGGCACTGGACGCTTCCGCGAAGTGAGTGATGCGCACCCGGCCGGCGAGAGCGAGTAGTTCGTCCTCGCAGTCGAGCAAGGTGAGCTGACAACCATCGCAGGAAGTGAACTTCCACACCGCGAGTGTCGGTGTCTTCGTCATAGTTCACGCACCGCCAGCAATGGTTC
>NZ_JBSGEZ010000237.1:0-2096 GCF_053603155.1 Nocardia sp. NPDC004260
GTCGTTCTTCCGACGCATCCAGAAACTCCCCGGCCATGTCCGCGGCTACTTCCATGCCCCACACACCGTTTACGCTTCAACCATTTAGATCCGGGTCAATATAAGCGCCCTTCATGTGAATCGAGCCGTCGTAGCATCGACCTGGTGGCTACGATTTTGGGGACATGACCAGCGAGAGCAGAAGCGCTGAAAATGCATACGTTTTATGCATCCGATCTACTCATGTTGATCGAGGGGGAAGGGTTGTGTGATGGTCGATTTCGATGCGGCACCGGATTTGTGTCCGCGGTGCGCAGCGCAGGTGCCGTCGGGGCTTCTCTGCGGCCGATGCCGCGGTGCTGACGATCGGCTGCCTTCGCTACCTGATCACGCATGGTGGTCGGGGGACCTTCGCCAGGCACTCGACGCTCGCGACATCGGCAAGGCCATCCGGGCCTACCGACGTCATCCCCCATGGGCGCCATCGGGTAACCCAGGAGGATATGGCGCGGTGGCTGTCGATCACTCAGGGACACCTCTCTCGGATCGAACAAGGTCGCGTACGAGTGACAAACCTCGATACGCTGTCGACTTACGCGCGAATCTTGGGAATTCCCCCGCTGCTGCTGTGGTTCGAACTTCCGCCCGATCAGCAGGAGGCCGTTTCTGCGCCGCCGCGATCGAGCACCGCGCTTCCAGAGCGGCTCGCCGCGGCAATCCATACGCCGACAGAAGCTCAACTGGCAGCTGCGATGCTCTCCACGTTGGCCGGACACTCGGTCCGCGACCAGCTGGCGGGGCCACATGACTTGGTCGGAGTCGCGCGGAACGACCTCACATTCATCGACCAGCGCCTAGCCGCCAGCCGCGACGGCAGCATAGGTCGCCGCCGACTGCAGTACGCGGCAGGTCGCTATGCCGAACTACTGGGCTGGCTCCAGCAGGACTCTGGGGATCTCGAAGCTGCCGAATCCTGGTCCAAAATCGCCCTCACGCATGCCAAGGCCACGAACGATGTCCAGTTCCACGCCTACGTGTTGATGCGGAGTTCCAATATCGCCAGCGACGCCGGGAAGTTCTCCAACGCAGCATATTTCATCGACGAAGCACTGTTGCGCGCGGACACCCTCACTTCGCAACAGCGCGCCGTCCTGCTGCGCCAGCAGGCGAATGTCTTTGCGGCACGCGCGCGATCAGGCGAGCGCGCCGACGTCATGGCGTGTGTCGATGCGCTCACCCGGGCGGCGGAAGCGGCGGCCGAGCCGGCCGAGGACCCGGACGATCTCGCTGGCTACTGCTCACCTGCGTATGTGGCAATGGAGGCTGCGCAGTGCTGGATCGAACTCGGGCACCCCGAGGAAGCGCTGGTGATCTCGGAACAGCGGATGAGCGACTGGAGCGCGTACGGCCGCCGCGACCTAGGCATGGGACTGGCCCGACTGTCCAACGCGCACGCAGGAGTAGGTTCGTGGTCGGAGGCGGTGGAGGTCGCAGGTTATGCGGCTGGGATCGTCGCCGACACCGGGTCTCACCGCACGCTCAATCAGCTGCGCGCCACGGCGACCGTACTGCACGCTGCGGGCCAGACCGGTGCTGCGCGGGAGTTGACCCACCAGGTACGCACCGCACAACGTGCCCGAACCCGTCACGGTAGGAGCCTCGAGTGGAGTCGATGACCACTGCCAGTTCAACCGACGTCGCTGACGCCGCCGCCCGCATCGCGGTGCTGCCGGTCGGCAGTTTCGAGCAACACGGCGACCATCTACCGCTCATCACCGACACCGTCATCGCCTGCCTGATCGCGCGGCAGCTCGCCGAAAACTACCCGTTACTCCTCCTCCCGCCGTTGACGATCTCCTGTTCACACGAGCACGAGCCATTCGCCGGAACCGTCAGCCTCAGCCCGGCTACCCTGATCGCCGTCATCAGCGACATCCGTCGCTCACTCGACCGATCCGGAATCACCACCCTCGTATTGGTCAACGCCCACGGCGGCAACTACGTCTTGGGGAACATCGCCCAAGCTTGAGTTTTAACCTCTGGGCTGGGTTTTCAATACCCCGGGTGATCATGGGTGAAGCCCTTGGTTGATCATGTCTCCTTGCGACAGAAAGACT
>NZ_JBSGEZ010000238.1:0-2048 GCF_053603155.1 Nocardia sp. NPDC004260
CCGCGATCAACTTCGGTTCCCTCACACCGACCGACGCACCGGACGGGCGGTGTTCATTTTCGCGACCAAGATCGGCGCCCAACCCCGTCACACGGTGTCAGGATTCGCGACCAACCGACGCCAGAATTCACGACCAAAGCCAGAGCTGGTAGCGATCACTGGCGTCCACGTGGACGAACGTGTGGTTTGCCACCTCGGTCGTGCGCAGCCCCACTGTGGTCAGGAATTCCGTGACGTTCGGCTCGACGCCACGCGAAATCCACGCTGCTGGATATCGGCTCGAGGTGATCAGCCCACAGGGCGTTGATTTCGCTGTTCAGCTCGCAGTCGGTGCGCTCGGCCATGATCACGAAGGCGGTTCGGCTCGGCTCATTCGTTTTGTCACTTTCGCGACGGCCGGGGCAGTTCACCCGGGCCATTTATCAATGATGGCTCGGAGGCCGGCAGGGTCGCGCGCGGCGGCGCGATGGGCCGGCGCACCGGCGTCTCCGTCGATGAGGCGTGATGCCTTCCGTAACCTCACTGCAAGTCGAGCAACCACTGAACATACCCAGCTCAGAACCTAAACCCGATGGCGCGCAGAATCATTCACCCGATGAAATGCGGTCCAGAGCGCAGATAGTGACGCACTATGCGCGGTAACTCGAACAGGCGACCTGGCACTTTGACCGGCCGAGGGCCGGTCGACTCTGGAAACTATGCGCGGTACCAGCCCCACTGGGTGGCCGTCCGGCAGCAAAGGACCAGTTCGGTTCGCGCTACCGCCGGATTCCGCGTGGATGCTTCTCGCTTCCCGGTTCGCGGCCCAGGACGCGGTTGCCGACCAGATCACTTCGTTACGGGCAGGCACTCGGTGAGCAGGTCGACGATGTCGCGCCAGGCTCGCTGCGCGTGCCGTGGATGGTAGCCGACGCCGGGGAGTACGGTCTGGTCGACCGGCGGATGGTGGAAGGCATGCAAGGCGCCACCGTAGACGACCAGGCGCCAGTCGACGCCCGCGGCCTGCATCTCGGCGGTGAACGCGTCCCGTTGCGCGGGCGGCATGATCGGGTCTTCCGACCCGACCCCGGCCCACACCGGGCACCGAATGTGCGCCGCCTCGCCCGGTCGGCCCGTGGTCAGGGCGTTGACTGTCCCGATCGCGCGCAGGTCGACGCCGTCGCGCCCGAGTTCCAGCACGATTGCGCCGCCGGTGCCGTAGCCGATGGCGGCGATCCGGTCGGGGTCGGTTCGCGGTTCGGCGCGCAGCACATCCAGTGCCGCGTGGCCGATGCCCCGCATACGGTCGGGGTCGGCGAGTAGGGGGGTCACGTGCGCCAGCATCTCCTCGGGATCGGTGAACCAGCGTCCGCCGTTGATGTCGAAGGCCAGCGCCACGTACCCCAGCTCAGCCAGGGTGTCGGCGCGGCGGCGCTGGAAGTCGTCGAGTCCCGGCCCCTCGGGCCCGACCAGGACTGCGGGCCGCCGGTCGACACCAGCCGGGAGTGCGAGATGCCCGATCATCGTCAGGCCGTCGGCCGGGTACTCGACCGTGCGTGTTGTAACTGTCGTCATGAGACTCGACTGTAGTGATCCGTCGAGCCCGGTCGAGCCGGTGTTCCCTGCTCTGGCAGAACAGCGCACGTATGACCTTGTGGAAGCGGCTGCTCCTGTTCGCCTGGGGGCGGGTCCGGTAGTAATCGTTACGCCGCAGGCCTTCACCGCAGCCTCCCCGGACACGGGTTTCACCGGCCCAGGAAGTTCCCGCAGCACTCACGCTCCGCGACGCGCCGCTCCCGACCCACATCCGCCAGGTTGGAGTCGGTAAATCGTTGAGGGACTTTAAGACATCGGTTCCTCTCGTACTCCTCTCGATCCCGCTCGCCGGACCCGCACCATCTGGCAGTGCTGACACGCCCGGCTTTGTCAGGGCTGCTCCCACCCTCACCGGCACCTCCCGGATCAGGCTGCCCTCAGACCCCGCTCCGCCATGATCGAGGCCACCAGCTTGTGGTTGACGATCATCTCGCACTCGGCCAGCAACGCAGCCTTGATCCAGCGTTTGCCGT
>NZ_JBSGEZ010000239.1:0-2038 GCF_053603155.1 Nocardia sp. NPDC004260
GAGCGCGAGTCTCCTCGTCGAACTTCCGTGGTGCCGCCATGGCTGACAGTCTCCCTTGCTATATCAGGAGTCTCCAGCCAGTCCAGGACGGTTCACTTTGGAACGCGTGATCGAAGCGCCGGTATCCGATCTTGTTGACGGTGGTGGCGGAGTCGGCCGTCAACGTGCTCGATGAGGTGGTGGCCCTGTTGGATCAGGCGCAGTCGGCGAAGTTCGGTGCCGCCGAGAACCGGATGCGAGACGAACTTGACGAACGCGGCAAGACCGGAGAGGACCGACAAGCGCTGCTGGATGACACTGTTGACAGGAAGTTACTCGTAGCATATGAGGCTGAGCGTCCCGAGGGGATCGTAGGCGTGGTGTCGGGTTCCGCAGCATGTTCGGCACCGCATCGCGCAAGATCACCGGCAGGACCCGGTGTGGGGTTCCTCCAAGGCCGGGTAGTTAGTGTTTTCGCTGGTGGCGCAGGCGGTTTGAGGATTTCGGCATAGGGCAACGGAGCTCGTTGGTTCAGGTAGTCGACCAAGACAGCCTGTTGCCGAGGAGCTCCGTTGCCGTTGCATTCTCCCCTGCCTCCCGCGTTGGCGGCGATCACCCGGTCGGTGACCGTGGCCGCGGGCCGGTTCGCTGCCGGTCATCTGGGCGAGTTGACCGTGGTGGTGCCCTTCGAGCTTGTCGACGCGGTCCTCGAGGAGACCCGGACGGTGCAGCGCCGGTTGCGTGATCTCCCGTCTCGGGTCGGGGTCTATTTCCTGCTGGCGATGTGCTTGGTTCCCCGAGGTGGGTTATCGGGCGGTCTGGGACAAACTCACAGTCGCGCTGACCGGGATACCCTTGTCCGCCCCGACCGCGAAAGCGTTGCGGGACTTGCGCCGTCGGGTAGGGGTCGCGCCGATGCGGATGTTGTTCGATGTGCTGGCCGGGCCGTTGGCGCAGCCGTCGACTCCGGGGGTTCGCGTCGGGCGGTATCGGATGGTGTCCTTCGATGGCTGCACCTCCCAGAAAGTGCCCGCCACCGCTCGGAACCGGGCCTGGCTGCGTGCCACCGCCCATTACGCCTACCCGATGCTGGAATTGATGACGCTGGTGGAGACCGGAACCCGCGCGGTGATCGGGGCAGTGTTCGGACCCACCGAGCTGGGCGAGACCGGCTACGCCCGCAAGCTGCATCTACTGCGCCCGGACATGCTCGTGTTATGGGACAGGGGCTTCGACAGCAACGACTTCCTCGTCGAAGTCTGCGCGACCGGTGCCCAAGTATTGGGTCGGTCGCGCAGCAACCGGCGCATCCCGGTCCTGACCCGCCTGGGCGATGGCTCGTATCTGGCGGTCATCGCCGGGATCCCGGTGCGGATCATCGACGCCCAGATCACCGTGACCTGCATCGACGGCACCGTGTTCACCGCTGGCTACCGCCTCGTCACGACCCTGACCGACGCCCGCCGCTACCCGGCAGCGACGCTAGTGGCCCTCTACCACCAGCGGTGGGAACATGAATCCGCCTACTACGCGCTGCGCCACACGATCATGTCTGGACGAGTTCTGCGCTCGGGCGACCCCGTCGGCGTCGAACAGGAAATGTGGGCCCTGCTGGGCCTGTACCAAGCGCTGCGCATCGTGATGGTCGACGCCGCCGAATCCCGTCCAGGTACCGACCCGGACCGTTGCAGCTTCGCCATCGCTTTCCACACCGCCCGTGACCAGGTCGTCACCGCGGACGGGGTCGTCCCCACCGGGACCGGAAGCGGCCTTCTCGGGCGGATCGGCGTCCGGATCCTGGGGCACCTGCTACCACCACGCCGACAACGGGTCAGCACCCGCAAGGTCAAATCACCGATGTCGCGCTACAACGAACGCCTCGACGACGGACGCCCCGACACCAGCCGCACCGTCACCAATCGCGACCTCGCCATCGTAGTGCCCGACACCGAACAACTACCGCTCCCAACCACTTCCCGCCACGACAGCCGCACCGCCCCCGACCAGCGCCGACGCCACCTGGATCCTGACCCTGCTCGACACCGACCCCACCCGCTTG
>NZ_JBSGEZ010000240.1:0-1946 GCF_053603155.1 Nocardia sp. NPDC004260
ACCGCCACCAACGACTCCGGACCCGCACCACGAGCGATCAACGCCCGCGCCACCTGATTCGCCCGCCGATGCAACTCACCGAACGTCAGACTGGTGTCACCCGAACGGATCGCCACCGCGTCCGGACGCAACCACGCCTGTTCGGCGATCACATCCGGCAGTGTCGCACCGGGAACCCAGGCCCCCGGCACATTCCACGCACTCAGCACCTGGTCGCGTTCGCCGGGCGCGAGCACATCGATATCGCCCACCACGGCGGTGGCATCGGCCGCGACCGCCGCCAGGACACGACGGAACCGGCTCGCGAAGTTCCGCACCGTCGATTCGTCGAACAGGTCGGTCGCGTAACCGATCACCACCGACAGACCCGGCGCGCCGGGCTGCTCGGCCAGGGTGATCTGCAGATCGAACTTGGCCGCCGAAACTCCCGGATCGATGCCCGACACCGTGAGCCCGGGCAACTCGAGCGTCGCGGGAGCGAGGTTCTGCAACACCAGCATCACCTGGAACAGCGGATGCCGCGCCGCCGAGCGGACCGGATCGAGCAACTCGACCAGCCGCTCGAACGGCAGGTCGGCATGGCCGAACGCGGCGACGTCGGTCTTACGGACCTCGGCCAGCAGCGTTTCGAACGATGTGCCCGGCTCGACCTCGGTGCGCAACACCAGCGTGTTGACGAACATGCCGATGAGGTCGTCGAGTTCGGCCTCGCCGCGGCCGGCCACCGGGGTGCCGATCGCGATGTCCGAGGTGCCCGACAGCCGGGCCAGCAGCACCGCGAGCGCGGCGTGCACCACCATGAACAGCGTCGAATTGTGTTGTTTGGCCAGCTGTTCGAGCCCGGTGTGCAGGTCGGCGTCGATGTCGAAGGCGAAACTGCCTCCGCGATAGGACGCCTGGGCGGGCCGGGGCCGGTCGGTCGGCAGCGGCAGTTCCTCCGGCAGAGCGGCGAGCGCGTCCCGCCAGTACTCGGCCTGCTGCGAGATCAGGCTCTTCGGGTCGGTCTCGGAGCCGAGCACCTCCCGCTGCCACAGGCTGTAGTCGGCGTACTGCACCGGCAGCGGGGCCATGGCCGGGGCCTCGCCTCTGCTGCGCGCCTCATAGGCCAGGACCAGATCCCGGGTGAGCGGGCCCAGCGACCAGCCGTCGGAACTGATGTGGTGCGCGACGAAGACCAGCACGTGCTCGGTGGGGTCGTCCGCGCTCGCGGACGCGATCTCGAACAGCGCGACCCGGAACGGGACCTCCGTGGTGACTTCGAACCCCGCGCCGACCACGCTGGTCACCACGGCGACCGAATCGGCCGCGTCGACTCGCGCGGGTGTGAGGTCGATCGGCACCTCGTCCGCCGCGAGCACCTGCTGCACCGGGCCGTCGGACGTCTGCGGGTAGATCGTGCGCAGGATCTCGTGGCGCGCCACCAGATCCGCGACCGCCGCTCGCAGGGCCGCGACGTCCAGATCGCCGGTGAGGCGGATAGCGGCCGGGATGTTGTAGACCGATGAGGCCGGATCGAACTGGTTGAGGAACCACATGCGCTGCTGCGCCAGCGACAACGGGATGCGCTCCGGACGCGGACCGGCCACCAGCTCGCGACGACCACCGGCGCCCGCATGTTGTTCGACCTTCGCGGCCAACCCGGCGACAGTGGAGGCCTCGAACAACACACGCACCGGCACACGGGCATCCAGTGCCGCGCCGATACGCGCCGCCACCTGCGTCGCCAACAGCGAATTACCACCCAAAGCGAAGAAATCATCATCCGCACCGACACGCTCCACCCCGAGCACCTCGGCGAACACCGACGCCACGATCTCCTCGATCGGCGTCGACGGCGCCCGGAACGCTTGGACCTCGAACTCCGGCTCCGGCAACGCCTTACGATCCAACTTGCCGTTGACGTTCAACGGCAAAGCATCCAACACCACAAACGCCGACGGCACCAT
>NZ_JBSGEZ010000241.1:0-1936 GCF_053603155.1 Nocardia sp. NPDC004260
CCACACCCACTACCCGCTGGCCTGCGGGACCGACTGACCACCGAATGACATCACCTGACTCTATTCCCGGGTGGTCGCGTCATCGGGAACGCTCAGTCCGCTCACGACATAAGCATCGATGTCGGCTGGCGCCCGGTGCTGGGGGCGCTTCCGATGCGATACTTACGCGGAAGGAACAACGAAGCCCCCAGAGTGATGACGCACAACGCGACGGCTACCCAGTAAGTGTTGGCATAGGCCCGCGCCATATCTCCAAGCATGATCGACTCGAACTTGTTGCCCAGGCTCATCACGTAAGAGACCAACGCAGGGGCAGGTTGGGTGCCTGCTCGCTGAGCTTGGGCCAGCTCCTGGGCCGCCTCTACTGCCTTCGAAGTCTTGGTGTGGTTGGTGAGTACCACAGAGATCACCGCGACACCTACTGAGCTGGCGATCTGCTGGGCAATGTTGAGTAGCGTGGATCCGCGGGCAACCTTCTCCTCCGACAACGTCCGCAATGAAGCTGTCATCAGTGGCATCATGGTGCCGCCCATGCCCAGGCCCATGACGAACAGCACACCAACGAGATACCAGTAAGCGGTGTCCTGATCGATACGGGTGAGCCCGAACATCGAGACAGTAACGATCACCAAGCCCACAGGAACGATGCGGCCTACCGGGATTCGGTCTGTCAATGCACCCGAAAGCGGCATAGTCAATAGCGCACCCAACCCCTGCGGCGCTACTAGCAACCCTGCCATCAACGGGCTTTCCCCGCGCACTTGCTGGAAATAGGTCGGCACCAGTAGCAACCCGCCGAAAAAGGCAGCCGCAAATAGCACCAGAGTAATTATCGACACGGTCATATCATAGTTGCCGAATAAGCGAAGGTCCAGCAAAGGGTGCGCTGGCTTGAATGAGTAGATTACAAAGGCCAATAACAACACGGCGCCCATCGACATTGTAGACCAAACCTTTGGCGCAGCGAGCGTGCCTTCCCCCGGAATGACCGATACGCCATACAGAAATAATGCCAGACCCGGCGAAAGCATCAACATGCCGATGAAATCGAACGACTCGGTCGGCTTCGGCTCGTCGCGCGGGAGCACGATCCAGGCATAAGCGATAGAGACTACACCTATGGGAAAGTTGATCAGGAATACCCAATGCCAGGAGGCATTTTCGAGCAACCAGCCACCAAGAATCGGACCGAGAATAGGGCCCAACAGCACCGGCACCCCAAGAATCGCCATGAGCCGGCCCATCCGATCCGGCCCGGCCTCACGCGTCATGATTGTCATTCCTAACGGCATCAGTATGCCGCCACCGAGCCCCTGAACCACTCGAAACATGATCAAGGCCTGAATGCTCCAGGCCAGGGCGCACAGCACGGACCCTCCGGTGAAAAGTATTAGTGCCGCGAGGAATAACCGCTTGGTACCGAACCGGTCGGCCGCCCAGCCCGTAAGCGGAATAACCGTGGCCAAGGCAAGGGTGAAAGCAGTCACCGTCCACGCCACCGTGGAATACGTTTGGACATCGAATTCTTCTTGAAATGTCGGTAGTGCAACGTTCACAACCGTGATGTCGAGGATCGACATAAAGGCTCCGATCACCACGACACCGGCCACCTTCAGAATAGCGGCATCAATCTTGGCCGGCGGTTCTGCAGCGACCGTATCCGGTAGAGATTCGTTCATGCAATTCTCCTGTACTTTAGAGCTCGTCCGGGCCGTACCAAGCCCGGCCGAAAATATGTCGGAATGTAATAGCTTCGGATTGTGACCAGCATTCGTATATCGGCTGATCTGATAGCCGATCCCCATATACTCATGAACGCCACACCGCCGCTTTGTACTCTTGATCGCCCGCGTGTGGGATGTCATCCGGCCAACGGCTTCGAACCACACTCGGCCCCGAGGGAAACCGAAGACGTCGCCGCCGAAACTCGTCCGTC
>NZ_JBSGEZ010000242.1:0-1862 GCF_053603155.1 Nocardia sp. NPDC004260
CGGTCCGCCGTTCCGGTGAATGGCGAGTGGAGCTGTACCAGAACACGCCCGCGCAGTTCCACGGCCGGCCCGAGGCGGTCGACGAGCTCACCACGCAGCTGCGCGCAGTGCTGAAAGACGCCGGCTGACCTCCTCTCACCACTGCTATTCGCCAGGTGTGCGGGGGGGTCCCTATGGTGTTCGTCAAGCCGCTGAGGTCGTGGGTGATCGGTAGAGTTCGCCGTGTTTGAGCATCGCGTAGAGGACGTCGCAGCGTCGCCGGGCCAGGCAGATGAGGGCGGCGTTGTGTTTCTTGCCTTCGGCTCTTTTTCTGTCGTAGTAGGCGCGGCTGGCGGGGTCGTGCAGTGCGGCGAACGCGGACAGGAACAGTGCCCGTTTCAGCTTGTGGTTGCCGGACCGGGCCGGGTGCTCACCGCGGATGGAGCTGCCGGAGCGGTGAGTGACCGGAGCGATGCCGGCGTAGGCGGCAAGGTGGCCGGCCGAGGCGAAGCCAGCGCCGTCGCCGACCTCGAGCAGGATGCGGGCTCCGGTCCTGACTCCGATGCCGGGCATCGAGGTCAGGACCTTGGAAAGAGGGTGTGCATCGAGCATCTCCTCGATGTTCTCGGCGATCGATTTCCTCTGTTGAAGAACGGATTTGAGCTGGTCGGCCAGTTTCGGCAACACGACTTCGGCGGCTTTGCTACCGGCCATGCGGGGTGCGTGTTTGACCGCGATCGCGGTCAGTTTCCGTCGCCCTGCCGCACGGATGCCTGCGGGTCCACCGCAGCGGGACAGGATCTCGAGCACCGCTGGGTGGGCGATTCGCGGGCCGAGGACGCGTTCGAGGGCCGGATGGATGCCGGTAAGCAGGCCGCGGATGCGGTTGCTGGTGCGGGTTGCCTCGCCTGCGAGGTCGTCGTCATAGCCGACCAGGACACCGAGTTCGGTCAACGCTTCGTCGCCGACGTCGACTCGGCGCAGTGCGTGCGGCATGGTGCGTGCGGCGTCGGCGATGATGTACGCGTCTCGGGCGTCGGTCTTGGCTTGGCCTGGGTAGAGGTCGGCGATGCGGCGCATGGCCAGGCCGAGAAGGTAGGCCACGTCGTGGCCGCGGTCGCGGGCCACGGTGACCGGCAGCGCGCCGATCGTGTTCGGCTGGTCGACCACGATCAGGATCGGTCCGTGTGCGGCGAGTTTGTCGAAAACGGCCCGCAGCTTGGATTCGTCGTTGGGCAAGGCTTTGTCGAACAGGCGCTTACCGGCCGGGTCGAGCCCGACAGCGTGGTGTTCACCTTTGCCCACGTCGACGCCGCAGAACACGGCGTAGCTGGCTGTCACGTCCTGGTTCCTTCGGTCAGCACGGGGCGGTCACCGATCGGGCATCGGCGGCCGGCACCCACGTTACGAAGAGACCTGAAATGCGGCCCTGTCCCTATCAGCGGTCCATCCGATGCCACCGGTACCCGGCGACACCACCCCCCGGATCATGCGAAAGACAGGGGCAAGAAGTCATATCGGGCCCGGCGACCGAGGCCCTGGATCGGACCCACGAGAAAGGTAACGGGGGGAGTGGTTGGCGCTTGGCTTGGCTGCCGATGAGGGTTGATCGGCGTGCTGGAGGTCGGGGTTCATGGTGACGCGGGTGTTCGCGGACGAGGAGTCGGAGCTAACCGCAGGCGGGGGAGTGGTCCAATTACCGTGTGGCAGCGGAGTGGTCAATCACTTCTCGGCCGGGCCCGGGGCGCTTCGTGTACCTCCCAGTGCGGTCCAGCGATTCTTTCCGCAGCCTGGGCCCACATCACGTCCGAGGTGCTGATCGGCAACCGGCCGGCCGAAGCCGAGAACCGCGCGAACCCGGGCCATTGGGAGGGTGATCTCAT
>NZ_JBSGEZ010000243.1:0-1727 GCF_053603155.1 Nocardia sp. NPDC004260
GGATCTGGCACGGATTGCGTGATTGACCCTTGTCGGATTGCCAACGGGGCCTTGGTGATCGATGATGTCGCCGGTGTCGTGATCCCGAACCGTTGGAAGCATTGTTCCCGCACCTGCGAGGTTTGCGGATCGTCGGGATGTCCTCGGTCGGGATTCGGGTGAATCTGGAAGTCAGCACCCGCGACGAAGCGGTGGCCTGCACGGGGTGCTCGGTGGTGTCGCATCGGGTCCACAGTCGCTATCGGCGGCGGTTGGCCGACACCGCGGTCACCGGGCGGGAAGTGGTGATCCGATTGCGGGTGCGTCGGTTGTTCTGCGACAACTCCGCTTGCAAGAAGAGGACTTTCGCTGAACCCGTGCCCGGTTTGGCGCCACGGTATGCCCGGCGCACGCCGATCCTGGATCGTCTGTTGTGCGCCGTGGCGCTGGCGTTGGGCGGTCGAGCGGGGGCTCGGATGACCCGGCATCTGGCGGCCTCAGTCAGCCGGATGACGTTGTTGCGGCAGATCCGGGCGTTGCCGGATCCGGACCGGGCGACACCGCGTGTGCTCGGGGTCGACGACTTCGCGCTACGCCGCGGACACAACTACGGCACGATCCTGATCGACATAGAAACAGGACGACCGGTCGATGTCCTGCAAGACCGCACCGCCGATACCCTCGCGGACTGGCTACGCGCCCATCCCGGCGTCGAGATCGTCTGCCGAGACCGAGCGGGGGCCTACGCCGAAGGCGTCGCGGCCGGAGCGCCGAACGCTACCCAGGTCGCGGATCGCTGGCATGTCTGGAACAACCTCGGTGACGCGGTCGAACGCGTCGTGGCCCGTCACCGCAGCCACCTCGAGGCTGCGGTCCACGTCGACGACGAGGCCGTGCTCACCGACCAGTTCGGCATCGCCGAGATCCCCGAGGTGCCAGACCCGGCACAGCGAAGCGACAAGTGGGCCGTGCGGGCGCGCGAACGCCACGCTGCGGTCCACGCGCTACTCGCCGAGGGCGTGAGCCTGCGCGGGATCGGTGTCCGACTCGGTCTCGCCCGTGGCACGGTGCGGCGTTTCGCTCGCGCCGCCGACGTCGAGGAGTTGCTGGTCAACACAGGCACTGGACGCCGACGCAGCATGCTCGAGGACTTCAAGCCCTACCTGAACCAGCGATGGAACGACGGCACCACCAACGCCACCCTGCTGGCCCACGAAATCCGAGAACTCGGATACCGAGGCAGCACGAAAACCGTCCTCAACTACCTGCACCCGTTCCGGGGCACCGGCCAGGTCGCTGTCCGATTTTCCCGCAAGCCGCCCTCCGTGCGTCGTGTCGTCGCCTGGATCATGAGCGATCCCGCCCATCTCGACCCCGACAACCGGCGACGCCTCGACGCGATCCTCGCCGGCAGCGCTGAGCTCACCGTCCTGGCCGACCATGTCCGCGCCTTCGCCACCCTCATGGTCCAACGCCGCGGTCGTGAACTCGAAGCATGGATGACCGCCATCGACGCCGCAGACCTCCCACCACTGCACTCGTTCGTCCGCGGCCTACGCCGCGACCTCGACGCGGTCACCGCCGGTCTCTGCCTGCCCTGGAACAGCGGACCAGTCGAAGGACACGTCAACCGCATCAAGATGCTCAAACGCCAGATGTTCGGGCGAGCGAAACCCGACCTACTCCGCAAACGAATCCTGTTGAGCGACTGAACAACCTGACCGAATCACGCAATTTGTGCCAGATCC
>NZ_JBSGEZ010000244.1:0-1718 GCF_053603155.1 Nocardia sp. NPDC004260
CAGCAGATCACCCTGGCTCGGCACACGCCCCAACGTCACCCGAACATTCCGCTCGAGACCCTGCCGTCACCGCACGAAAAACACCAGTCACCTAGGCCTCGTCATCGGCGATCGTCGTTCTCATCGGCCCCGCGTCGAGGCCACCCTTGACAAAGGCCATCACTTCGGCGAGGACGCGATCGTGCCCGTCGGAGGGCAGCAGGTCATGTCCGATGCCGAGTCGTTCGAGGACCTTCGCGACGTGCCGGTCGGCCAGCGACCGGAATTCCGGGTCGGTGCCCCGTGGCTTGCTCAGGTCCAATGGGATTCTCGGATCGAGCACCGTGCGCAGGATGAGGTCATAGTGACCGGCGTGCCGAGTAACCAGCTGCTCGAGCTGGTCGATGTTCACGTGATCTGGTTGATCGCCTCGGTATTCCACAGCGGCTTCGTAATATCCGAGCGCATCCGATACGGGCCGATCGACCAGGACCACGTCCGCCCGGCTCCAAGCCTGCGCTTCCAGAGACATTCCGCGCGAGACGATCCACAGTGTCGATGCCCACGTGTGTTGCTGGAGGATCGGCAACCCGTGCTCCGTGGCCTCCGCGCCGAGGTCGGCAACGACCGCCACCTCGACGCGTTCGCGATGCAGCTGTCCGGTGACCCGCCGCAGGAAGGTGGTCTTGCCGGTCGAGTGCGTCCCGGTGACCGCGACGGTCACTGGGCGTACGAAATCGGTGCTCACCACAACCGTCCTTCTGGTTCTCTCGGCGGAATGAACTCCGCAGGCGCCGCCGCCTGCACAAGTTCGTCCCAACGGAATCCGCCTTCGTGAACCAGCCGCACCAGCAGCTGCCAGGCCGCCCCAGGTGTCCCACCCGGCGCGGTGATGGCCGTGATCTGAGACCGCGGTTGTGTCCAGCTCCGCGTGGGTGACCAGCTTTTCCAGTGCGTAACCACCGATGCCGGGCCACACCGCTTTGGCGAGTCTCAACGTGTCGAGCACCATCGGTGGTGTCCAGTCCGGCAGGTGTTCGGAGAGAACCCGCCTTTCCAGATTCGCGTTGTGCGCGATCAGGACCCTTCCCGTCAGGGCCGCCTCGATCTTTTCCGACACCTCCGGCCAGTCGGGCATTCGGCCACGTCGGCGTTGGTGATGCCATGGACCTTGCGGGTCACGATCGGGGTGATCGGCCTGGCGGGGCGGACCAGCCACGACCGCATATCGTCGACCCCCACCGTCGCGCCGGAGACCGGCAGGATCGCGATCTCGATGATTTCGGGTGGCGTCTGCCCATTGCCTTCGACATCGACGACAGCGAAGTCTTTGCCGTGCAGTGCGTCGGGAACCTTCATCGTGTCGCCTCCTGTGTGTGAACCCATCCGGTGTCTGCCCGTCCGTGCCTGCCGAAGTGGTGTGGGCGCCTGATGTCGTTGACCTGGTAG
Organism: Nocardia sp. NPDC004260; assembly: GCF_053603155.1. Taxonomy (NCBI): domain Bacteria; kingdom Bacillati; phylum Actinomycetota; class Actinomycetes; order Mycobacteriales; family Nocardiaceae; genus Nocardia; species Nocardia sp. NPDC004260. The sequence continues at coordinate 1,429 of NZ_JBSGEZ010000244.1, forward strand.
CCGAGATTGTGCTGAAGGAAGTTGCGACGCCCTTCGGGCAGTCCCTCAACGATCACCGCCCGGTTGGTGATCTCGAGCAACTGGCCGCCGAGCCGCTGAACCCAGGCCGCAGTCGATTCCTCGCCTGGACGCTGCCAATCGTCCGCGCAGCGTTTGATCTGTGCGACAGGGCAGATATCACACAACTCTCGGACACCGTATTCTCTGAACTGAATCAAACTTCTTGGTCTGCTTGGTATTTCAGTCGTCTTCGGGAGCTTCGCTGGCTCGGATTGTCGGCATGTTGAGGT
>NZ_JBSGEZ010000245.1:0-1676 GCF_053603155.1 Nocardia sp. NPDC004260
GATACCGGTTATCCGGTGCAGCGGTTGGAGTTCATGCTCGAAGACGCCGCCCCGGTGTGTGTGCTGACCACCGCCGCCGAGCTGGACTCACTGCCCGCGGGCAATATTCCGGCGCTCCTGTTGGAGGAGACCACCGGCTACGACGATGCGCGCGTCCGCAACCGCGAGCGGGTGAGGCCCCTGCGCCCGGACAACCTGGCGTATGTCATCTACACCTCCGGTTCCACCGGGGTGCCCAAGGGTGTGGGTGTGGCGCACCGCAACGTCATCGAGTTGTTCGCCAACACCCAATTGCTTTTCGAGTTCGACGAAACCGATGTGTGGACGCTGTTCCATTCCTTCGCGTTCGACTTCTCGGTGTGGGAACTGTGGTGCGCGCTGGCCAACGGCGGCAGCGTGGTCGTGGTCGACTATGTGACCTCCCGCTCGCCGGAGCAGTTCCGCGAACTGCTGATCCGCGAACAGGTCACCGTGCTCAACCAGACCCCGTCGGCGTTCTACCAGCTCGCCGAGGCCGACCGGGCAGCACACCACGACCAAGGCAAGTTCGCGCTGCGCTACATCGTGTTCGGCGGTGAGGCACTGGATCTGCGCCAGCTGCGGCGCTGGTACGAGCGCCATCCGGTGGACGCGCCGTGGCTGGTGAACATGTACGGCATCACCGAGACCACGGTGCACGTGTCGTTCCTGTCGTTGGACGAGCAGATGGTCGACAACCCGGCCAGCGTGATCGGGCGGGCGCTGCCCGGTCTGGACGCGTACGTGCTCGACGACCGGTTGCACCCGTCGCCCGTCGGGGTGGCCGGAGAGATCTACGTCGCGGGTGCGCAGCTGTCCCGCGGGTATCTCGGCCGTCCCGGTCTGGCCGCGACGCGGTTCGTGGCCAACCCATTCGGAGCGCCGGGCTCGCGGATGTACCGCAGCGGTGACATCGGCCGCTGGGTCGGATTCGGTGGTCGAGCAACCCTGGAGTACGCCGGTCGCGGTGATCAGCAGGTGCAGTTGCGCGGCTTCCGCATCGAACTCGGGGAGATCGAGGCGGCGCTGCTGCGCTGCCCGGGCGTGAGTCAGGCGGTGGTGCTGGTCCGCGCCGACGAGCATGCCGGTGAGCGTTTGATCGGCTACGTCGTGCCCGATGCCGGGGCGACCTTGGATGCGTCGGTGCTGCGCACGCAGGTCTCGGAGTTCTTGACCGGCTACATGGTCCCGGATGCGGTGGTGGTGTTGGATGCGTTGCCGTTGACGGCGAACGGGAAACTGGACCGCCGGGCGCTGCCCGCGCCGCAGGTGGTGTCGGCGGTGGCGTTCCGCGCGCCGAGTTCGCCGGTGGAGCAGGCGGTGGCCGAGGTGTACGCCGGGCTGCTGGGCGCCGGCGAGGTCGGATTGGACGACGACTTCTTCGCCTTGGGCGGCAACTCGCTGCTGGCCACCCGCGTGGTCGCACGCATCAACGAAGCCCTCGACGCCGATGTCGCGGTACGCGAACTGTTCGAAGCCCCCACCGTGGCCGCCCTCGCCGCGCGCGTGGTGCCCGGCGCCGGCGGCGGCAGCCGCACCGTGCTCGAACGCACCGAACGCACCGAACCGATCCCGTTGTCGCTGGCCCAGCAACGGATGTGGGTGCTCAACCAGTTCGACCCCGCCTCCGCCGCCTACAACATCCCCCTGGCCATCCG
>NZ_JBSGEZ010000246.1:0-1674 GCF_053603155.1 Nocardia sp. NPDC004260
AGTGAGCGTCCGGGAACTCTTGTCGGGGATCTGTTCAGTCGTAGCGGGTGGTGAGGCGCCTGCAGATTCGGCTGTGCCGGGGTCGGTGGTGCAAGATCGGCGAATGTTGTTGCAGGTGAATGACGTTCGTCCGGCGTGGTGTAGCCCGAGCAGGGAGAACTCCTGGTAGATCACCGGTTGTCGAGACCGTGTTCTGCCAGGAGTTCGTGTGCCAGTATTGCCGAGTTGTCTGTGTTCGTCATGCCCGGCCCACGGCGAGCCGCCGACGGCGTGTCCGGCGTATCCGTCCTCGTGTAGTGACGAGCAATGGGCGCTGCTCGAACCGCTGCTGCCCGCGCCGGGCAATACCGGCGGCAAGGGCGGTCGCGGTGAGAAACATCCCCGCCGCCTGGTGTTGGACGCGATCTTCTACCTGGTGCGCGGCGGCATCGCCTGGCGGGCGCTGCCCACCGACTTCCCACCCCCGACGACGGTCTACGACATCTTCTGCCGATGGACCAAAGCCGGTGTATGGCAACGGATTACCGATGTACTGCGCGACCGGATCCGAGTACGTGCGCGCCGCGCGCGAACCCCGACGGCAGCGATCATCGACTCCCAGTCGGTACGGGGTGCCGACACCGTGCCCGCCGGTTCACGCGGATGGGACAACGGCAAGAAAGTCGGCGGCCGTAAACGCCATATCGCCACCGACACCATGGGCCTGCTGCTGGCGGTCGTTGTCACCGCCGCCAGCACCCAGGACCGCGACGGCGCGGTCCCGCTGCTGGCGAGGCTGCGGGAGCGGTTCTCCACTATCGCATTGATCTGGGCCGATGCCGGCTACGCGGGCAGGCTGGTGCACTGGGCGCACCAGGTCCTGGACCTGGCCGTGACGATCGTCAAACGCACCGATCCCGGCTTCGTCGTACTGCCGCGCCGCTGGGTCGCCGAACGAACCCTGGCCTGGATCAGCAAACACCGCCGCTGCGTCCGCGACTACGAAACCAGGCCCGACCACCACGAAGCCATGATCTATCTCGCCACCATCATGACCATGTCACGCCGACTCACCCGAACGTGAGCGAAGCGACGCGACAGAGTTCAGTCCGTCGGCGCCGCGGTGCCATGAGCCTGTCTCGGGATTCCATCCCTTGACCAAGACGGCGTCGGTGGGTTCGGCAGGCCAGCACTGAATCCGTACGCGTTGCCTACCGGCGGGATGATCCGATTCCTGATCATTCTCCTGGCTCATGGGCGAGTTCGTCAGCGACACACGCAACCGCAGCCACCCCTTCGGAACCGTCACCAGATCACCGTCGTCCTCGCCGTAGGTCGGAGAGGTGAGCCTCAGTGTGCCGGAGTTAGCTCGTAGGCTGCACTCGGTCACCGTGTCGAAGGCATCGGTGTCATCAGCAGGAGCGCCACCACTCACCTCGATGACGACGGTGACCTCACCGTTGACCCCTGTACAGATACCGACCGCGTCGCTCGCCAGCGCCAAGTGATCGAGCAGTGCGGAATCCGACCACTCGTCCGCCAGCTCGCTCGAGGACTCACTGTCAAGCAGATGGATCTGCTGATAGTCGGAAAACACAGTCAGCTCTGTTACCACAACTCCCCTTCATACCAGGCCCTCAAGGCACCCCGCTTCAGCGGCAACAGTCCAGCACAGGAAGTTCCCGGACGCTCACT
>NZ_JBSGEZ010000247.1:0-1673 GCF_053603155.1 Nocardia sp. NPDC004260
GGCACTGCCTGACCCGCGGCACCGCCTACAACGAAGAAACCCACGTCAGCAACCGCCAACGCGCACTCGCCGCCTGAGGTTGACAGAAGGTGTCTCATTGGGATTCTCCAGGGATGGGGGAAGAGGTCGCCGATCGTGACGACCGGAGCAGGACTGGTGGTCATGGGTGTGGGTGACCGAGCAGGATTGCTGAATCGACGTCGCTGGTCGCAAGCCGTTGTGGAAGAGCCGTTTTCGTGGCAGGTCGTTGCGTCGGTGCGTGCGTCCGCGAGCGCGGTGTGGGTGTGTCGGCGGCGTAGCGATCGTGGCGGTCGTAGCGCGCGTTGCCTTTGTGCTGTTGCATCATTCGCTCAGCGGCAGCGCCCCAGCTGCGTCGTCCGGCTTCCTCGCTGAGGCGGGTCGCGCCCGGCAGAACACAGCGCACGATCTCCGCACCCCGGATCACCGTGGCGGCACCAGCCAAGATGCGCTGCATCGGCTGGTTGTCGGGCAGGGCGAGGAAGTCGGCATTCTCGCCGCCCAGGATCCGGCGGGCGTACGCGCACAGTATGGCGGTGGCTGCGGTGCGGCCGATGCGGTGCGGCAGATCATCGTCGTCTCCGATGATCAGCGGCCCGATCGCTTGCAGCAATGCCTGCGCCAGCCGTTGGCTGTCCGTATCCGGGGTGCCGAACTCGTAGGCAGCCTGCAGCGACATCAGGCGCGCGGCGTCCCGCTCGTCCGTCGGCAGTATCTCTGCGTCGACGCCCAGCAGATGGCCGACCACGCGCCAGTGGTGGTAGACGGCCGCTTTCTCCTGGGGGGTGAAGCGTGCGCCGAGAGCTTCGGATCCCGAGAGGATGGCGAGGGCGAACAAGGTGGTTGTGCCGGCCATCTGGGATTGGTTGATGGGGTGGTCCCATGCCTGCCGGTCCCAGTCGGGTCGCCGCGCCATGCCTGCACGCACCAGGGCATGCATCAGTCGCACTCGCAGGGTAGCCGTCCACCCGGCAGCGTACGGCTTCAGCGCGCCCGGCCGTGTCACCTGCACGAACCAGTGGGTGGTCTCGGCGATCCTGCGGGCCGCCATGCGTTCCAGATCTCCGGTGATGACGAGGGGTTTGGTGACTCGATGGGCGAGATATCCGCCCAGCAACGCCCCCGTGCTCAGTGCTGCGAGTCCGAGCGGACCGGTCCGACCGATGACTCGAGCAGCCAGGTCGAGTTGGTCGGCGTCGGCCCAATACGGCGTCTCGACTCCTCGAAAGAATGCCGTCAACTCCGGCGGCGGGTCGCTGACGGTGTCGATTCCCTCAGTTAGCGCCCGCTCGAACAATGCCCGGCCTTCACCGGCTGGGCGCCGACGGGCCATCTCGACTACGGCATCGGCGAGCGGATCGCCCAGCGCGGTGAATCGTCGCGCGTAGGTGTCGCGGTGGTCCGCGGCTACGGCGGTGTCGAGTGCATTGTGCGGGATGAGGGTGTGGGGGAAGGTTTTCGGCGCCCTGTGTGCCATTGCTGTTGCACCGCCCTCAGCCGACGCGGAGCAGAGCGGGGCCAGCGATTCCCGGCTGGAACAGCACCGCAGGTGGGCGGATCAGACACCTTCTGTCAACCTCAGGCGGCGAGTGCGCGTTGGCGGTTGCTGACGTGGGTTTCTTCGTTGTAGGCGGTGCCGCGGGTCAGGCAGTGCC
>NZ_JBSGEZ010000248.1:0-1668 GCF_053603155.1 Nocardia sp. NPDC004260
TCCTTCGTCGCGTACGCGGCGGCCGCGCAACCGCGAGCCGGGCCGCGAACGGCGCATGCTCGGTCTCGCTTCGCTCGAAAGACGTGGTCGGGGTGCGCTGGGCGCGTCGGTATCGGAACTCGCCACCAAGTGCGCGCGGTTGTGGTGGCTCGGCTATCGGCTCGGCCCGAATGCCCGTGCTTACTCCTTCGCCGCTGCGGCTGCGCGAGACGGGCTGTTCGGCGTTCCAGCGCCTGCGGTGCTGGATGTTCGCGAGTCGGGCCGTGAACGGTGGATGCTCGGTCTCGCAAAGCCCAAGCAGTTCCGTGTGTGGCGATCCACCCGCGGGACCTGGATTTTCACTGCTGGGCCGGTTCACAAGCCGTCTGAAGCGTGTGCGTCTTGTGCCGCGGCGGGCCCAGGCAGAACCGCAAGCCCGTTCGTCGGCCGACGCGGACGTCAGTATGAGTTAGCCGGTCGGACGCGCGGACTGGGCCGTCCGTGAAGGCGGGTCAGTTCGTGGCGAACGCCAGGTTTTCCGGGGTTGTCGGGACCGCGAGGCCTGCCAGCGCTTTTGCGTGTAGGGCACGCTTGATCACCGGCAGGTTGGGCCTGCGGTTGCTCGCCAGTGCCGCCGCCCGCTGGACGGCGGTCGCGAGCAGCTCGTCGGCTTCGGCCTTGTCGTCCACGATGCCCGCGGCGATCGCCTCGTCGGCCGGGTAGCGGTGGCCGGTGGTCATCGCCTGCACGCAGACCTGGTTGCTCAGCCGCTCGGTGAGCAGGGCGTTCATCCCGATGGTGAACGGCATGCCCAGGTGCACCTCGGGCAGGCAGTAGAAGCCGCGATCAGCCCGCATCACCCGGAAATCGTGTGAGGTGGCCAGCATGGCGCCCGCGCCGAAGGCATGGCCGTTGATCGCGGCGACGGTCGGCAGCGGGAATGCGAGCAGGCGGGTGTAGAGCGAGTGCACGCGGTCGAGGTAGCCGTGCATCTTCTCCAGGTTGCCGAACAGCCAATCGGTGTCCAGACCGTTGCTGAAGAACTTTCCGGTCGCCGTCGTCACCAGCGCGGCGGGCCCAACGGAACTCTCGACCTCGTCCAGCAGCCCGTGCAACGCGTCGATCCAGTCCGGGTGGAAGCGGTTCTCGCTGTCCGCCTGTCCCTCGGCGCCGAGGTACACGACGAACACTTCACCTTGGCGTTCCAGATACGGCATGCGGTGCAGCGTAACGGGCAACGACCGATCCCCTACTCGCGGGTAGCAGTCGAACATCGACCGCAACGGTCGCCCCCTCGCTGGTGATCCCCCGGCCGGGTAACCATCCCCACGCCACCAGCGAGCACCGCTCGTTTCGAGCGCTGCAAAGGCGAGCATGCGCCATTCGCCGCTGGCTCGCGAACACATAGCACCGCAGAGGCTGGAAAGGCTGACTACAGCCCGGCCCGCATTCGAGCGGCTAGGCCGCAAAGAAGCGCAAGCGACGGCAGGGTCAGTCCGGCCTAGCCAACAGCCAGCGAGCCAGCCACTACAAACCGCGCGCACTGAGTAGCCAGCTCCGCAACCGACGCGCCCAGCACACCCCAACCCCGTCTTTCGAGCGAAGCGAGACCGAGCATGCGCCGTTCGCGGCCCGGCTCGCGTTTGCGCGGCCGCCGCGTACGCGACGAAGGAGCAAGCGGCGGCCGCG
>NZ_JBSGEZ010000249.1:0-1653 GCF_053603155.1 Nocardia sp. NPDC004260
CCGTTGCGCCCCACATACTTCGACGCCGATCCACGCTCGGTGTCGATCACCGCGACGTTCTCGCCCAGCCCGAACGCCAGCATCAGCGCCGTGTAGGTCTTCCCGGCGCCCGATGGCCCGGTGAGGGCGATGCGCGCCTTGGCGGCTTCCTTCGTAGCTTCCTCGAATTCCATCACGCCTCGATTCCCAGCAGCGGCACACGAGCGGCGGACAGCAGGCGGCGGACCTCTTCGACCGCGGCGCGGTCCTTGGTTGCCGACACCGTCCCCGACGGGCGGACCACCTCCACGCCCGGAATGGTGTTGCCGTTCAGCGCGCTGGTGATCACCCGCTTACGCAGCCAGTCCGGGATCACCCGGACCTCACTGAACAGGTCTTTGCGGCCCGCTTCGATCAGCACCGGCAGGATCGCGCCCGGATCGCCCAGCACCACATCGTGTTCGAGTTCATCCTCGAACTCCGCCACGATGTAGGCGTCCAACGCCATCGCGTCGCGCACCTCGGCCTTGGGCTTCGGGTTGCTCTTGTTGACCGAGCCGAGCTTGATGTCCTCCCCGTCAGCGTTCGCCGTCCACGCGGGAATCGTGGTGCCCTTGCTGTACCGGCTGGCGGCGATCTCCTTCGTCCGCTTCAGCTCCTCCATCGCCACGTCCACCAGGGTGGCGAGCATGACGATGCGGTAGGAGATATCTCCGTCGGTCCAGGGCTGAACTTCAGCGCCTTCCATGGCGCTCCTTCCGTGAATGGGCCACCATCGCCTTCAGGCGGTCGGCCAGGATGTCGATGTCGTCGGCGGACCACATCCCGCCGAACACGGCGTAGCGGTCCTTCGTGTCGTGGTCGACCTCATTGCCTGTCAGGCGGATTCCGCCACTGGGGTCGAGCTCGAATACCGGTTCGCTGAACCCGTTGACCGGCAGCGCGTACCGCCAGTCCGCGTAGTCGTGGATGAAGGTCACGCCGATACCCCCAGCGCGGTCATGGTCAGCCCCCACCGCTCCAACTGGCGCAGCGAAACCCGGTACTGCTCCTCCAGCCAGCGGACAGCCGAATCGTGGTCGTAGCTCAGCCATTTGCGGGCGAACCAGTACTCTTCCTTCGCGTGCTCGGCTTTCAGCAGCGTCGTCCGGTGGCTCTTGCCAGCATGGATCGCCGACTCTGGGACCACGGCGACGCGGGTGTTGGACACCCACACCGACCACATGCCGCCCGGCTCCGGCAGGCCGAGGTGGCGGCTGGCCTTCGGCAGGATCCCCGTCGGGGTGGTGATGTCCTCACGCAGGATCACCTCCACGAACACCGGCCGGGACGGTGCGGAACGCTCATCGGCGATCGCGGTAGCCTCGGCCACGGATTCGGCCCGGTCCCCGAGGGTGTCGGGGTCGTCGGGGTCGGTCCAGGCTGCGAAGCACATCAAGACCTGAGCGGCTTTCTCCGGCTCGTCGCGGCACCACTTCGCCAGGTCCTCATGCAGTTCCCGGGGATCGGTGCGGATCTTGTCGGCCAAACGGATCGCTTCCGCGGCGATCTCGTCATGGGTTGCGAAGGTCATGACGCGGCCTTCGGGGACTGGCGGCGCTGCTCCTGGTAGCAGGGCTCGCACATTCCCTTGCCGCCGAAGCGGCGCTGCCCCGGCTGCGCGGTGCTCCGGGA
>NZ_JBSGEZ010000251.1:0-1638 GCF_053603155.1 Nocardia sp. NPDC004260
GAGCAAGGTGAGCTGACAACCATCGCAGGAAGTGAACTTCCACACCGCGAGTGTCGGTGTCTTCGTCATAGTTCACGCACCGCCAGCAATGGTTCGGCAGTCGCGTAGTCCACGATGGGGCCATCTCGGCACAGCAGCAGCGGACCGAGCTGGCAGTGCCCGCATCGCGCGACACCGCACTGCATGTTGCGCTCCAACGACACTTGGATATCGGTGGCGGGAATTCCTTTGCGCAACAGTGATTCCGCGCAAAATCGCATCATCGGTTCGGGGCCGCAGAGCAAGGCGGTGGTCTTGCCGGGTTCCACGGTCAGGTGGGCCAGTGGCTCGGTGACGAAGCCGACGCGGCCGTCCCAATCCGGTGCGGGGTGATCGACGGTCTGATGGAGTTCGATCGCCCCGGCCGTCGGCCACAGTTGCTGGTCGTGCCGGAACAGGATGTCCGCCGGGGTCCGGGCTCCGGTGATCAGCACGATCCGCCGGTAGTCGTCGCGGGCGGCGAGCGCGGTGAGTATGGCGGAGCGCAGCGGCGCCAGCCCGACGCCGCCGCCCACGATGACGAGATCCCCTCCGGCCGCGGACGCCAGGTCCCATCCTGTGCCGAATGGTCCGCGGACACCGATCAGGCCGCCGACAGCTGTGTCGTGCAGCGCCGCGCTCACCGCGCCTACCGCCCGGACAGTGTGTTCGAGGTTGTCGTCGACGGCCGTGGGATCTCCGCTGATCGAGATCGCGATCTCGCCTACGCCGAAGCTGTAGAGCATCATGAACTGTCCGGGCCGGAAAGGTTGCGCCGCATCGTGTACCGGTTCCAGGCGCAGTGTCACGGTGTCCGGGTTTTGCGCGACGCGACCGATTACGCGGTAGGGCAGCATCGTGTCACCGTGCGCCACCGTCCGGGTTCGCGTGTCCACGCTCATCGGTCGCCTCGGTCGCCTCGGTCGACGGCGATGCGGTGTGGACCGGCAGTGCAGGTCATGGTGGGGTTCCGGTAGAGGTCGAGCAGCCGGGCCCGGGTTGCCTGCAGTCGTTCCAGCAGCGCCTCGAACAGCATCATGGTCAGCGCGCGGCCGAATCGTGGATCCCGATCGGAGAGTTCGGCCAAGATCCCCGCCTCGAACTCGACGGCCTCGACCGGTTCGGCGGTCACCGCGCCGAAATGCCACCGGTAGGGCGGTACGAGCCAGGACCAGCCGAGCAGATCTCCGCCGCCGAGGGTCTGGAGGACTACGGCGCCGCGCCCCGGCACCTGGGCGTCCAGCAGTATCCGGCCGTGGCGGATCAGCCAGCATCGGTCGGCAGGTCGGGCCTCGGTGATCACCCGGTGCCCGGCGGGGAAGGCCACATCGCGTCCGGCGGCGGCCAGTGTGCGCAGCTCTTCATCGCTCAGCACCGCCAGTTGCCCGAAGGCGGACAGTTCCTCAGCGGTGGGCATGGTGCGATTCCTCGGCCAGTTCGGCCAGCCGGGCCACCTCCGCGGTCAGGTCTATCTCGGCCGGGCACCAGGCGATGCACCGCCCGCAGCCCACGCATCCCGAGCTGCCGAACTGGTCGTACCAGGTGCTGAGTTTGTGGGTGATCCACTGCCGGTAGCGGCTTTCGCCGGATTGCCGCACGCTGCCGCCGTGCAGGTAGGAG
>NZ_JBSGEZ010000252.1:0-1566 GCF_053603155.1 Nocardia sp. NPDC004260
AATGCCCGCGCGCGACCATGGGTCTGGGGCCGACCCGCCCCGAAACCAAGGACCCTACGCCGCCGCTTTATCTACCACCTTTGAGGAACGCAGCATTAGTACTGCAACGACAGGTTGTGATGGCCGCGTCTTCGGTAGTGGCTGATGCGGGCGCGAGTCTGGCTTGTCCGTCGCCAGTTCGACCAGTGCACGATATGGGCGATGGTGTGGGTAGCCGGGTGGGTGATGCGGTTCCATAATCTACGGACCTCATTGGACGACAAGGCGATCAGCGTGAGGTCGCCAGCGGTTTGAGGGCCCCCTTTTTCGCGGCGTCTCGTGTGATCACGAGGAACGCCGCGGCGGCCAGGGACAGAGTGATATGTCGATACCACGCCCGGTAGCCGCGAACCTGGTAATGGTCGAGGCCGGTCTCGTTCTTGGCCGTTTGGAAGGATTCCTCGATCGCCCACCGTGATCCCGCGACACGCACGAGTTCGGCGATCGTGGTCTCGGCAGGACCGAAGCACACGTAATAGGCGATATCGGTCGGGTCGCGCAGGCTGCGGCGCGCCAGCAGCCAATGGTCCCACTCCCGACGCCGCAGAGGGCGGATATCAGCCGTCGCCCACTCGTAAGTCCTGGGCCCTTGCGCACCGTTACCGCAGCTCATTGGCGTCCAGCACTCGTCGGCAAGGGCGGCGACGACACGATCGACACGAACCTTGACCAACCCCATCGTGACGACCATGGAGTTCTTCGCCACCGCCAGAACATGAGCGATATCTTCCGATTCCAGCCACATGCGCAGCTTGGTATCCACACCATAGGCCTCGTCGCCGGTGACCCACCCGAACGGGACCCCCGCCTCCACAGAGCGGGCGATCATCCGCTGCGCGAGAACGGGTTTGGTCGCCATCTTCACCGCGTCGGCGATACCGGCGGCCCGGCAACGCTCACGATCACCCATCCACTCCTTGGGCACATACAACTCCCGATCGATCAACGCCCGCCCACGCGGCGACGCATAGGCCAGAAACACCCCGATCTGCGAGTTCTCGATCCGCCCGGCGGTCCCGGAGTACTGGCGGGCCACCCCGGCGGACTTGGTCCCTTTCTTCACGAAGCCGGTCTCGTCCACGATCAACACGCCCTGCTCACCATCACCGAGCACCTCGACAACCGCGGAACGAACATCATCGCGCAGCCCATCGACATCCCAGGCATAGAAGTTCAGCAACCGCTGCATCCGCTCCGGACCCCGATCCCCGAGCGCCTCCGCCAGGGTCCACCCATTCTTACGTTCGGTCTCGCCGAGCAGCCCCCGCACATACGACCGCATCTGCCGCCGCGACTCCACCCGAGGAAACCGGTGAGCGAACCGCCCCACGAACGCCTCGAAACCCGCCGACCACCCAGCCACCATCTCCACCAACACAACAAGATCAACTACCCACAACGGCACCAGATCACAACCTGTCGTTGCAGTATTAGAACTCAGTTCAGAATGAATCGGTGTGTCGGTTTGGTTTGCCGTGCAATGTCTTTGAGACTCTTGCTGTGGTTGATGAGGTGGTGACCGATGCG
>NZ_JBSGEZ010000253.1:0-1545 GCF_053603155.1 Nocardia sp. NPDC004260
CCCGCAGCCGTCGTCCTCGATGACGATGGTCAGGTCGTCGGCCACGGTGATCTCGACCGAGACGGTGTCGGCTCCGGAGTGCCGTACGGCGTTGCTGACCGCTTCGCGGACAACGGCTTCGGCGTGATCGGCCAGTTCGGGATCGATGACCGAGAGTGGCCCGCTGATGCGCACGGAGGTGCGGATGCCGCTGGGCGCGGTCTGCTGGCGGATGGCTTCCTCGATGCGTTGACGCACCCGCGCGCTGTCGCCGCCGTGCAGGTCGAAGATCGAGGTGCGGATTTCTTGGACGACATCTTGCAGGTCGTTGATCGCCTCGTTGATCCGCTCGCGCACTTCGGGCACGCGGGTGCGGGGGACGGTGCCCTGCAGGCTCAGCCCGACGGCGAACAGCCGCTGGATCACGTGGTCGTGCAGGTCGCGTGCGATGCGGTCGCGGTCGGAGAGGATGTCCAGTTCCCGCATGCGCCGTTGTGCGTCGGCCAGTTGCATCGCCAGCGCGGCCTGGTCGGTGAAGGCGGAGGTCAGTTCGAGGATCTCGTTGTTGTAGGGCGCCGACTCGGCTGCGCGCAGCGCGACCAGCACGCCCACCGTGGAATCGGAGGTCTGCATGGGCAGCACGAGTGCGGGCCCCGCGTCGGGGAAGATCTTGCCGAGATCCGCGCGGCGAGCGTCGTCCACCCGCTGGGGAGAACGCTGTCGGAAGGCCTGACCGATGGTGGTGTCTCCCAACGGCAGCTTGATCAGCCGCTGGTCGTGCGCGGCGCCGGCGGTATGTGTGATCAGTAGTTCGGTGATCTCTTCGGGTGGCCCCTCGGAGTCCGGGACGACCGCGAGATAGGTCCGTTCGGAGCCGGTGAGCCGGTGTGTGGCTTCGACGAGGTGGGTCATGACCTGGCCCGGGGCGGTGCCTGCGAGGAATTCGGTGGTGATGTCGCGGGTGGCTTCGATCCAGGCTTGGCGGGTGCGGGCGGATTCGTAGAGGTGGGCGTTGTCGATGGCGATTCCGGCCGCGGCGGCCAGGGCTCGCACGATGACTTCGTCATCTTCGGTGAAGGGTTGGCCGCCCGCTTTCTCGGTGAGATAGAGGTTGCCGAATACTTCGTCGCGGATGCGGACGGGCACGCCGAGGAAGGTGCGCATCGGGGGGTGATGGGCGGGGAATCCGACCGAGGAGGGGTGGTCGGCCAGGTTGTCCAGGCGGATCGGTTTGGGCTGGCTGAACAGTAGTCCGAGCACGCCGTGGCCTTGGGGGAGGTCGCCGATCGACTCGCGGGTCGGTTCGTCGATGCCTTCGTAGATGAATTGGGTGAGTTGCTGGTCGTGGCCGCGGACGCCGAGTGCGCCGTAGCGGGCATCGACCAGAGAGATGGCGGTGTGCACGATGGTGCGCAGGGTGCGGTTGAGGTCGAGTCCGGAGGTAACGGTGAGCATGGCCTCGACCAAGCCGTCCATGCGGTCACGGGCATCGATGATCTGCTCGATGCGATCCTTGACCTCGCCGAGCAGTTCGCGCAGCCGCAGTTGCGAAAGCGTATCGCGCAC
>NZ_JBSGEZ010000254.1:0-1544 GCF_053603155.1 Nocardia sp. NPDC004260
AGCGCGAGTCTCCTCGTCGAACTTCCGTGGTGCCGCCATGGCTGACAGTCTCCCTTGCTATATCAGGAGTCTCCAGCCAGTCCAGGACGGTTCACCTCAGCGATCTGCTCGACCGTGACAGGCCGATCCCGCCCTCATGCTGTTCGTGTTCAGTCCCCCGGGAAGGCTATCGCCGCCGCGTGCCTGCACGTCGGCGAAAGCCACACGGGCAGAGACCCCCAGGCAGCAGCGCGCGGTACGCCCCATCCCCGGAGCGTCCCGACCCGCGCAATGTCTGGTTTCGCGCACGAAAATGTTCTGCATCGCCCCGGGTTTGGTGCGCGCGCCCATCTGCGTCACCTGTTCCGATACCTGCCGGCTACAACAAGCGGCTGCGGAAGGCATCCCCGATGCTCAAGATGGTGCTGCGGGTGTTGTCGGTCGACACGACGCTGTGAACCGACGACGTGTGGGTCATCGACTCGAACCCGGTCGAGTGCGGCCGTTCCAAGGAGACGGTCCGCCGATCCGATCTGGCCGGATGGGCCGAATACGGCTACTGCGCTTCGCATTCGCGCTACTTCTGGGGCCTGCGCCTGCATCTGAGCGCCACCCTGGGTGGACTCCCCCAATCGGGTTTGCGTTGACCGGCGCGAAAGCCGACGAACGCCGAACATTGCTCGACATCCTCACCCTCGACCCCTACCTGCTCGCCGACCGTCGAGGTCAGACATCGATCGCCGACAAGAACTACTTCGGCACCGAATTCGAGTTCACCCTCACCAAACAGGGCCTTCAACTGCGGCGACCAGCTCGCAAGGGCGAACCGAACGGCCCCGTGTCTGGTTCTTCAAACCGCTACGCCAGACCGTCGAGTCGATCAACCAGACCCTCAAAGGCCCGCTCGACCTGGAACGACACGGCGGACGCACCCCCGACGGCGTCGTCGTGCGCGTCCTGCAACGACTCCTCGCCATGACCGCCGCGATCTGGCCCAACGACAAGGTCGGCGCACCCATCCACCGATCACTGACCGCCTACGACCACTGACCAAGCGGCCCGCCACCCCTTGGAATTACTTCTAGATACGCCGGCCCCGCTCACCGACACAGGTCAGAGCCGGCCCGCGGTAGAGCCGGGCGGGGTGAAACGGTGTGCCGGTGTGACCGCCCGCCGGGCGCCGGCCGGGCCGAGATCGGCGGCGGCGGTCATCCTGGGCCAACGGTTGTCGGCCTTCCCCTGGCAGTCACTTCGTCGGCGGCGCGAACCGGTAGGTCGCCCGTACCGAACTGGACCCGTGGCCGCCAGGGGTTAGGTCACGGCTGGCTCAGAACGCGCTTCCGGTGGAGGGCAGGCCGCCGTGGGAGAGGTGGTGGCTGCCGCCACCGCCGTGGATCGGGTCGGCGGGGCCGGGCGCGGGCTCGGCTTGACCGCCGGGCTCGGCTTGATCGTCGGGCTGTGCCTGTTCGTCGGTTTGGGCTGGATCGGCGGGTTCGAGGGTCAGCGGGGCAGCGAGGACCGGGGCTGCCAGGGCGGTTGCCGGCGCTACCGCGAGCGCGACCGCG
>NZ_JBSGEZ010000255.1:0-1516 GCF_053603155.1 Nocardia sp. NPDC004260
GCTGGGTTTTCAATACCCCGGGTGATCATGGGTGAAGCCCTTGGTTGATCATGTCTCCTTGCGACAGAAAGACTTTCGATAACCAAGGGCTTCGGTGAACAGTGTGCACGACACCGGCTGCGCCGGTGCGGTCGGGGAGCTGTCGGCGTTCCGGCAGGAGTTGTATCGGTGCCTGCCCCGGCGGGCGGACGCGGTATTCGATGTGGTGGACGCGGTGTTGTGCGCGGACGGGCCGGTGCGGTCATTGCCGGAGCTGTCACTGGTCGGCGAGCATCGCCGGGGCCACGGCAGCGTCTATGCGGCACTGGACCGTGGTCGGATCGACATCGCACGATTGCGGCGGGCACTGGTCTCGGTGCCACTGCCGCGGGCCGCGGACGGTCGGTTGGTGCTGGCGGTGGACATCACCTCCTGGTTGCGACCGGAAGCGCATACCTGCCCGCAGCGGATACTGTGTCACACCTACGGGCGTGCCAAGAACACCCATCAGATGATTCCCGGCTGGCCGTACTCGGTGGTCTGCGCCTTGGAATCGGGGCGTAGTTCTTGGACCGCGCCACTGGATGCGGTGCGGCTGGCACCCGGTGACGAGGCCGCCACGGTGACCGCGGACCAGTTGCGCACCGTGATCGGCAACCTGATCGAGGCCGGGCACTGGCGAGGGGGTGATCCGGATATCTGGATCGTCGCCGATGCCGGCTACGACGCACCCCGGCTGGCGTTCCTGCTGGCAGATCTGCCCGTGGCCGTGCTGGGCCGGATGCGGTCGGACCGGGTCCTGCGCCGCCGCGCACCCGCATGGCAGCCCGGGACGACCGGACGCCCACCCAGGCACGGCGGGGAGTTCGTCTTCGGCGATCCCGCGACCTGGGGTGAGCCCGACACAGCCGTCACGACCGACACCCGCCTCTACGGACCGGCAACAGCACGGTCATGGAATCGCTTGCACCCCAGGCTTACTCACCGGTCATCCTGGACTTCCCAGGCCGGGAAACTGCCGGTGCTCGACGGCACCGTGATCCGACTCGACGTCGACCGGCTGCCCAGTGGCGCCATCCCAAAACCGGTGTGGTTGTGGCATTCGGTCGTCGATCTGGATGCCGCCGAGGTCGATGTGCTGTGGCAGGCATTTCTGCGGCGGTTCGATATCGAGCACACCTTCCGCATGTTCAAACAAACCCTCGGCTGGAACGTCCCGAAACCCCGCGACCCCGCCGCCGCGGATAGATGGACCTGGCTGCTCCTGGCCGCCTACACCCAGCTGCGCCTTGCTCGTGAACTCACCGTCGACATCCGGCGGCCGTGGGAGAAACCCGCAGCCCCACAACGACTTACACCAGCACGTGTCCGTCGAGGTTTTCGGCACCTCCGCCGGAAAGCAGCCTGTCCCGCCAGTGCACCGAAACCCTCCCGCCCCGGACCCGGTCGACCAGCCGGCCACCGCAACCAGCGTCCAGCACCCCGCTACGACGTGCACATCAAAACACCCAGCAACCAGAAGCCATCCAAACCCCCC
>NZ_JBSGEZ010000256.1:0-1516 GCF_053603155.1 Nocardia sp. NPDC004260
GGTCACTAGGGCACCATCCTTTGCGCGGATCTTGTTACGGGGTTCGTGGAAGGGACTCGGGGGGAGCCGGGGTGACGGCCTGGGTCGGTCGCTCGTGGAGGGCCACCATGACACTGCCGCCCCTGGTTCCCGCGGGGCCGCCGACTGGCAACAGGGAGACGCGCCGTAGAGCGCCGGTTAGTGACCGCCCAGCAGTCGGTTCCGCTGCCGCCGGGTCGTCGCTGCCATGTTGAGGAGTCGCTGTGTCGCTGGCGTTGTCCGCCGCGTTGTATTTCGTCGGGATTGATTGGGCCGCAGAGGTTCACGCTGTGTGCGTGATGGATCCGCGAGGCAAGGTCGTATCCCGATTCACCGTCGCCCATACCGCCGACGGAATCACCGGGCTCGTCCGGAAACTGGCCAAACTCGGTGCGGCCGACAGTATGCCGATCGCGATCGAACGGCCGAACGGCCGCCTGGTCGATCTGCTGCTGGAAGCTGGCTATCCGGTGGTGCCGGTCACCCCGAACGCGATCAAGACTTGGCGGGAATCGGAGGTACTCTCCGGCGCGAAGTCCGACGCCGGCGACGCCGAGGTCATCGCCGAATACCTGCGGCTGCGCCAGCATCGGCTGCACGTGGCAGCGCCCTACAGCGATGCCACCGTGGCGGTGCGCACCCTGGTCCGCACTCGTGGTGACCTCGTGGATCAGCGAGTCGCGGCCACCAACCAGCTCACGGCGCTGCTGGAGGCGCACTGGCCCGGCGCCAAAGCGATCTTCGCTGATGTCGAATCGCCGATCAGCCTGGCGTTCCTGACGAAATATCCGACCCCGGACGCCGCTGCGCGCCTGGGCGAGAAGCGCATGGCCGCTTTTCTGAAAGCTCAGGGCTACTCCGGCAAACGCCACCCCGCCGACCTGCTGGCCAGGCTGCGCGCCGCCCCCGCCGGAGTTACCGGCCACACAATCACCACCGCGCTGGCCGACGCGGTTCTCGCGCTGGTGGGTGTATTGAGCGGGCTCAACACCGCGATCCGCACCCTGGACCGCTCGATCGCCGCCCGACTCGACGAACATCCCGACGGCGAGATCTTCACGTCGCTGCCAAGGTCGGGTCGGATCAACGCCGCGCAAATACTCGCCGAGTGGGGCGACTGCCGCCAAGCCTACGACAGCCCCGACGCCGTCGCCGCCCTCGCCGGGGCGACACCTGTCACCAAAGCCTCCGGCAAACACAAAGCCACACACTTCCGGTGGGCCTGCAACAAACGCTTCCGACAAGCCATCACGACCTTCGCCGACAACAGCCGACACGAAAGCCCCTGGGCCGCGAACATCTACCAGCGAGCACGCGCTTCCGGCAAAGACCACCCCCACGCGGTGCGCATCCTCGCCCGAGCCTGGATCCGCGTCATCTGGCGCTGCTGGCACACCGGCACCGCCTACGACCCCGCCCGACACGGCGGCGCCCAAACCCTGCAACCACAACCGGTCGCTACTTCTGCGGTATGAGGTTGACATAGGGAGTGTCATGG
>NZ_JBSGEZ010000257.1:0-1516 GCF_053603155.1 Nocardia sp. NPDC004260
CCAGGCGCGGGCCTTTATCAGCGTCGAGGTCGAGACCGACAATGTCATCACGTGGGTGACGTTGTGGGGACAGCCCTTCAGCCTCGGCTGAGCGAACGGCGGGTGAAAAACCCGTAGCGACAGATGAAATGGACCCCTCGCGGCGCGGCGGGTCCATTTCGTCATGAATTCGACTGTGCCGTAAGGGCGGCGCGATCCTAGTCGGATCCGTTGCTTCGCGAGACGAATTGCCTGAATTTCCGGAAAAGTCTGGTTGATACCGAATAGCATTGTTTCGTCCGAGATCGCTCGATGACGCGATGGGTCGGCGGAACGTCTGGTGGACAACACATTCCACTGCGCGCCGTCGGCTTTGGAGGGACACGTCCCGCCTCGACACCCTGGGGCGGGCGGATGCAACCTGATGAGGAAAAACATGAGCAAGTACCGCATCAACGGTCTGTCTCGAGGCGTCCGCGTCGCGGGCGCCGCCGCCGTGGCGGCCGTAGCTACCGGTCTATTGTCGACCGGCGCTGCCAATGCCGATGTCTTCGTGCCGTTGCCGGACGGTCACAAGGCAGGACCTGGCGTGAACATCGCTCGCACCGGTGAGCGCGCCCTGATCTCCCCATCCCTTGCCGCGAACGGTGCCGGCCGTGTCGTGTGGGTTTCGGGGAACGCCGTCGCCGATGTAGCCGTCACCCCCGAAGGGACGATCGGGCCGAACAACGGTCCGACCGGGAACCCGGGAACGAATAATTCGTCCACCCACGGTGCCTCGCAGTTGAGCACCGGTTACGTCGTCGGCTGCCAGGTCAGCATCGCCGATGACGCGATCTCCGCCGGTGTGTCGGGCAGCGTGAACCTCAGCGGCGCGAGCGCGGGTGGTTCGATCGGCGTCAACCTCGGTCCCGGCGAGGTCAAGTTCGTTCAGATCGATTACAAGGACATCCTGAAGCCGGGCGTGTACTCGGTGGAGTATCAGGATGCCGAGATTCAGATCCAGGGCTGCGCGGGTTACGCGCAGGCGCGTTCGTACACGGTCGTCGAGATCATCGGCGATCACTACTCGAAGACCACCCTCTACGGGATGCCGTTCAGCATCGGCTGACGCGGGTCGGATCCATCAAATCTCTTTTCGCTGAAGCGAACTCGAAACCTTAGGGGAATCACCGTCATGTTCGATCGTAAAATGCTGGCGCGCGCGGCCGGGCTGTGCGCGTCCGGGGCCATCGCGGTAGGCCTGCTCTCGACGGGTGCGGCGAATGCCGACACCTTCGTTCCGCTGCCGGGTGGGGAGCTGACCAAGACGCTCTCCGATGGCACCGTTGTGACCATTCGTCTGGTCGGTGAATCCGCGACCATCAGTCCGTCCATGGGCGCTACACCTCTGCACCGCAACGCATGGGTGTCCGGTAGCGCGCAAGTGGATCTGTCGGGTACGGCCGGGGGCAAGATCTTCCCGGGTTACACCGTGGGTTGCCAGGTGAATATCGCTGGTGGTGGTGCCACCGGTGGTGTGGATGGCAATGTGGAC
>NZ_JBSGEZ010000258.1:0-1503 GCF_053603155.1 Nocardia sp. NPDC004260
GCGCTGCTCGCCGTCGGCATCACCGCCTTCCGCAGCCGCGACCTGCGCTGACAGCGTCCTCCGTGGCCCGCGCGAACCCGCCTCGCGCGGGCCACCGAACGAGTTACCGCAAAGACACGCACCGATATGCGGTACGACGGTGGAGGGCGAATCGGCGACTCCGCCAGAAGCTCCTCACGTACGTCGCTGAGCGGGGGCTTTTCCGCGGTGGGTCGAAGTAGAAAGATCAAACCCCGGATCTCTGGTTGGAAGGGTCATTGTGTGGCCAAGTCGCTACTGCTGATCATTTACGCAATCCGGGTGTGCGTATAGGTCGCAGTTGTGGCTTCGCGGCCGCAAGCATAAAGGTCTGCTTCACAGGGTTGCCAGCTTGAGGGAAGCCGGAGCGCTGCGCCTCTGGTGAAGGAGACGGTAGTTGCAAGAGGCGGAACTTCTGCATCTCGAACAGCGGAGGAATCGGGCATTGCCAGGTTGTGGCGACTGTATCTACCGGTCGGCAGTGAGTGCTATGCCCAAATCTGCTCTGCTTCTCTCGCAGCAAACGAAGAAGGTGGTATGCGGTGACAGCACCGCACCTGATCAGCGAAAGCTGCAATGTACCATCCGGGCGATGGCCGCGGTCAGCATCTTCGAGGTCGAGTGGGTTCGCCGAATCCGAGCAGCCGGAATGATATTGCAGCCTCGAGTGAGCGTTATCAACGGATCCGTCGCGGGGTATCTTGCCCAGTGGCGTGACGATCGAAGCGGCTGCCCGAGTCCGGCGATTGCGGACCTCGAGATCGGCGGTGGGCTGAGTCTGCCACATCTTCGAAAAGGATGGCAGGCTGGCGCGAAAGCCGCAGCAGTTGCTCGGACGGAGTGGAAGCGTCCACGGTCCACCCAGCCGTCTGCCAGAGAAGCGCTGCTATCCGACGATCCAGACTGGTGGAGGCGCGCTTTGAAAGACACCCGCAACTTCAACGAGACGTTGGCATGTCTGCCGTTCTATGACAATTTCGCGTGGCAATGGGCAGCCTCTCGGCTCTCCGGAATACTCGCGCTCTGGGCGTGGAGATCCGACGACGAAGCAGAACTTTTGTTCACAGCTGCCGCGCAAGCTCTCGGGATGTCAGCGCTGTCAGTCCGAGGCCGACTACGACCTCCTATCCTTCGACTCTCCGCGCCAGATCTGGAGCAGACTGACCTTATTCTAGCCCACTTATGTAAGAAGGTTCGAGATCCGCATGTGGAGTCCCTTCTGCTGGGGCAACTGATTGTGGGTACCGTCGCCGTCGCGAGGGGATACCGCGAACGGGGAGATCTGCCTTGGGCCCGGCGCATCAACGACAATGTAGTTGACCCCCTCAAGTCGGTACACCGCGAGATTCGCACAGCTACTTCGACGGCCCCGGTCGGCTGTCAACTGCGGCTAGGTGACTGGTGTTTTTCGTGCGGTGACGGCAGGGTCTCGAGCGGAATGTTCGGGTGACGTTGGGGCGTGTGCCGAGCCAGGGTGATCTGCTG
>NZ_JBSGEZ010000259.1:0-1501 GCF_053603155.1 Nocardia sp. NPDC004260
CAATGCCGCTCACATAAGGGTTTGACCTGGTCGTCAAATTTGCGAACCGGTCGGTGGGTGAGGCGGAGTCGGTTGTGTCGCTTCAGTTGCGTGTCGTGAGGTGGGAACAGCGGAACTCCGGTAGAGAAGGTTCGTCGGCCAAGACAACCCTTCAAGCTGGAGTTCCGCTGTCTGCTCAGTGTGTCATCAACCGTGAATCAGTGGTAGCCGCAGGTGCTTTCGCGCCGGGTCATCTGGGTGAGCTGACCCGGATCGTGCCGTTCGAAATGGTCGATGCGGCTCTGGAATCGGCAGGGGCGATGCAGGCCAGGATCCGGGCTCTGCCGTCACGGGTGGTCGTATACCTGCTGTTGGCGGCGGTGTTGTTCGCTGAACTCGGTTATCGGCAGGTGTGGGCGCGGATGATCGCGGGCCTGGACTCGATTGTCGTGGCCGATCCGGTGTCTTCGGCGTTGGCCCAAGCCCGTCGCCGGATCGGGGTCGCACCGCTGCGGGAACTGTTCAACCTGGTCCGCGGCCCGGCCGCGGGAGCGCTGCGGTGGCGGGGCCTGCTGGTATGCGCGATCGACGGCACCTCGATGTTCGTGCCCGACACCCGCGAGAACCTGACCTTCTACAGTCGCGCAGGCGGCGGCCACAGCGTTTCCGGGTATCCGATGCTGCGGCTGCTGACCGTGGTCGCGTGTGGCACCCGCACCGTGATCGACGCGGTGTTCGGGACCGACCGCATCGGCGAGACCAGCTACGCGCCACGCCTGCTGGGATGCCTGCGCACGGGCATGCTGCTTATGGCCGACCGCAACTTCGCGGTCGCCACGTTGATCGACCAGGTCGCCGGCAACGGTGCGGACCTGCTGTTCCGCTGCAAGACCAACCGGAGACTTCCGGTGATCCGCCGCTGCGGTGACAACTCGTGGCTCTCACGGATCGGCGCCACGACCGTGCGGGTGATCGCCGCGACCATCGTCGTCCACCAGGCCGGTGGGCCCCGCCGCAGCGAACGCTACCTGCTGATCACCACCCTGACCGACGAGAAACGTTACCCGGCAAGCGAACTGGTGGCCCTCTATCATGCCCGCTGGTCGATCGAAACCAGCTACCTGGAACTGAAATCCACCATCCTCGGCGAACGTGTACTGCGCGCCCGCACTCCAGAGGGTGTCGCCCAGGAGATCTACGCCCTGCTGGTGACCTACCAAGCTCTGCGCATCGCGATGTCCGACGCCACCAGCAGCGCCGGCGCCGTCGCCGACCGCGCCGGATTCAGCATCGCTCTCAATACCGCCCGCGACCAGGTCATCCTCGCCACCGGAATCATCGCCGGCACCACCATCGACCTGGTCGGCAAGATCGGTCGAGCCGTGCTCGACCACCTCCTACCCGCCCGCCGCAACCGCAGCAGCCCCCGCATCGTCAAACGAGCCATCTCCAAACACCGCGCCAAGGGCGACATCGACCGAAACACCTACAAGATTGAGATCGACGTCACCATCAACACCAG
>NZ_JBSGEZ010000260.1:0-1464 GCF_053603155.1 Nocardia sp. NPDC004260
GCTGATAGCACTACCTTCGTTCATGGCTGGGACCTCCGGGGAACGCTTTTGTTGCTTGTCCTGCGAGGACTGAAATGAGACGGCGTCCCCGGGGGCCTGTGCCGTGGGCGGGTCGTCTCGGAAGGTGTCGTCCCGGTGAGGACTGGTCTATCAGCACGACGCAGTGCCCGCGGCCCAGCTGATTTGTCAGGTGGATGTGTTGGGAGGCAGTGGGTTTGCTTGCTGTAGGGATCGACTGGGCCGAAGCGTTTCACGATGTGGCGTTGGGTCTGCCGGGCCGAGGAGTGATCGAGGGGTTCCGTATCGATCACACTGCTGCGGGGATCGCGAAGCTCGTGGCCCGGTGCGCGGAGCTGGAACCCGACCCCGCTGAGGTGCGGGTGGTGTTGGAGACCCGGCACGGGATGCTGGTCGAGGCCTTGCTCGATGCCGGGTTCACGGTGTTGCCGGTCAACCCGGACATGGTCGCTTCCCAGCGTGGTCCGGCGAAGAAGAAAGACGACGCCGAAGACGCCCGGATCTGCTGTTTGCTGGCCCTGGACCCGTATAAGGACCTGCGCCGGCTCGTCCCGCACGGAGATCTGGCCGGAGAACTGCGCGCGATCGCCCGCGACGACGAACGCGCCGTGCGTGATCAGCGCCGGTTGCTGAACCGGTTGCGTACCGATCTGCTGGTGTGTTTTCCCGCCGCGATCACGATCGCCGGCGACGATCTGGGCTCCCCGACCATGCTGAAGCTGCTGGCGAACTGGCCCACTCACGCTGATCTGTCCGAGCTCGACCGTGAGAGTCTGGAAGCGTTCGCCCGCGGCGCGAAACACGGATGGCCCGACCGCTTCGCCGCTCGGGTGCTGGGCGCGCTGGCGGTCGAACAGTTGCCCGCCCGCGAGTATCTGGTGCGCGCCAAAGCCACCACCATCGCGATGACCGCCAACCAGCTGCTGGTCCTGGGCCAGGCCCGCAAAGACTGGGCACGGCGCATGGGCGAGTTGCTGCTCGGCGATGTCCGCCATGGTCGTGACAAACAGCCCAGGAATCCCGATCCGGGAAAAGCCGTCCCGGGCGGTGAGATCTACCTGAGCTTCCCCGGACTCGGGGATGTCCTCGCCGCCCGGATCGCAGGCGAAATCGGGGACCACATCCAGCAATACACGACCGCGAACGCACTGCAATGCTACGCAGGCACCGCACCGGTCACCCGCAGATCCGGACGCAGCGAATTCGTCGTCGCCCGCAGACTCGCGCACAACCGCTACCTCGGCGCCGCGGTCCATCAATGGGCGTTCTGCAGCCTGCGCACCTCCAAGTGGGCACGCGAGTTCTACGACTCCAAGATCGCCAAAGGCAAATCCCACCACAGTGCCCTGCGCGCGCTGGCCAACCGGTGGCTCGGCATCCTGTGGCACTGCCTGACCCGCGGCACCGCCTACAACGAAGAAACCCACGTCAGCAACCGCCAACGCG
>NZ_JBSGEZ010000261.1:0-1451 GCF_053603155.1 Nocardia sp. NPDC004260
AGCGCGAGCAGCGCGGCTTCGATCTCACCCAACTCGATACGGAAACCACGAATCTTCACCTGGAAATCCGTACGACCCCGATACTCGAGTTCACCGGTACTGGTCCACGCCACCAAGTCACCGGTGCGGTACATCCGCGCACCGCGCTGGAACGGGTTGGCCACGAACCGGTCAGCGGTCAGGTCCGCACGACCGAAGTAACCGCGCGCCAACTGCGCACCAGCCAAATACAACTCACCCGACACACCCACCGGAACCGGACGCAAACGCCCATCCAGCACAAACACCCGGCCGTTCCACACCGGCCCGCCGATCGACACCGACACCTCATCAGCGAGCGTCACCCGGTGGCTGGTGATCGACACCGCCGCCTCGGTCGGACCATAGAGGTTGAACAATTCGGTACGCGGATAGTCGCGTAGGAACCGCTGCGCCACCGAACCGGGTAGGGACTCACCGATCGCCAGCACCCGCCGTGGCGACCAGTCGTCCGCCGCGGGCCGGTGTGCCGACAGCGCCTCCAGCATCGACGGCACCGCGTGCAGGGTGGTGACCGATTCCCGCGCCATCAGGTCGTGCAGATACGCGGGGTCCCGATGACCATCCGGCGCGGCGATCACCAGCCGGCCACCGCGGACCGCGGCCGACCAGAACTCCCACACCGACAAGTCGAACGTGGCCGCCGTCTTCAGCAGCACCGAGTCGTCCTGCGTCAGCTCGAACGCGGCTGCCTTCCAGAGCAACTGGTTCACGACCGCCGCGTGTGGCACCGCGACGCCCTTCGGGCGTCCGGTCGAACCCGACGTGAAGATGACGTAGGCCGTGTTCTCCGGTCGTAGGGGCACGACCCGCTCGGAGTCGGTGAGCGGCACGCTCGCGACCGCGGTCAGTTCCAGGTCTTCGAGCCGCACCACCGGCGCGACATCGGTATCGAAGTCCGACTCCGCGTTGCTCAGCACACACACCGGGGCGGAGACGGAGAGGATGTAGTCGGTCCGGTCCGCGGCTTGGTCGGGGTCGACCGGTACATACGCCCCACCGGCCTCGGCCACCGCGTACATCGCCACGACCAGATCCACCGATCGGCGGAACGCGAGCGCGACCCGGGTTTCGTGGCCGACGCCCACCGAGATCAGGTAACGGGCGAGGCGGTTCACCCGGGCGGCCAGCTCGGCGTAGCTCAGCTCGACGCGTTCGCCGCCGGATAGGTCCGCGACCAGCGCGACGGCTCCCGGCGCCGCCGCGACGGTCCGGCGCAGTAGCGATGCCAAGGTGGCGGGCTCCACCGGATGGGTGGTGTCGTTCCACGCGGTGAGCACGTCGGTGCGCTCGGTGGCTGCGAGTAGGTCGATATCCCCGACCGGCGCGTTGGCGTCGGCGACCACGGCGGCGAGGATGCGCGACAACCGCGCCGCGAAACTCTCCACCGTCGCCCGGTCGAAAAGATCGGT
>NZ_JBSGEZ010000262.1:0-1445 GCF_053603155.1 Nocardia sp. NPDC004260
ACCGATCTTTTCGACCGGGCGACGGTGGAGAGTTTCGCGGCGCGGTTGTCGCGCATCCTCGCCGCCGTGGTCGCCGACGCCAACGCGCCGGTCGGCGATCTCGAACTGCTCGACGCCGCCGAACGGCACGACGTGCTGGCACGCTGGAACGCCACCGACCAGGCGGTCGACGCGGATGCGACGCTGGCCTCGCTGCTCGACGCCACCGTCGCGGCGGACCCGCGCTCAACGGCGCTGGTCGCGGACGCGGTCGATGGTGAGCGGGTCGAGCTGACCTACGCCGAACTCGATGTTCGGGTGAATCGTCTTGCGCGGCATCTGATTTCGCTGGGTGTCGGTCCGGAGTCGCGGGTGGCGCTGGCGTTGCGTCGCTCCGTTGATTTGGTCGTGGCGATGTATGCGGTGGCGAAGTCCGGTGGTGCGTATGTGCCGGTGGATCCGGATCAGGCTGCCGAGCGGACCAGCTACATCCTGGAGACGGCGGCACCGGTTTGTGTGCTGACGAATGTCGATGCGAAGTTCGAGACCGATGTCGCGCCGGTGGTGCGGATCGACGAAATCGACTTGTCGGGTGTCGATGCGACGCCGGTCGCTGATGCCGATCGGGTGGGACCGTTGCGTCCGGAGAACACGGCGTATGTGATCTTCACGTCTGGTTCGACGGGTCGCCCGAAGGGTGTGGCTGTTTCGCATGGCGCGATCGCGAACCAGTTGCAGTGGAAGAACGTCGAGTTCGGGCTCGACGCGGCGGATGCGATTCTGCTGAAGACGGCGGCGACGTTCGACTTGTCGGTGTGGGAGTTCTGGTCGGCCGCTGTCTGTGGCGGTCGCCTGGTCATCGCCTCACCCGACGGTCACCGTGATCCGGCGTACCTCAACGAACTCATGGCCCAGGAATGGGTTACCACGCTGCACGTCGTCCCGTCGATGCTGGACGCGCTGTTGACCGCCGGTATGCCGGATTCGCTGTGGCGGGTGCTGGCGATCGGTGAAGCCCTTCCGGGTGCGTTGGCGCAGCGGTTCCTGCGTGAGTATTCGCGTACCGAGTTGTTCAATCTGTACGGTCCGACCGAGGCGGCGGTGTCCATCACCAGCCACCGGGTCGGTGATGCCGACCGGGTTTCGGTTCCCATCGGTGCGCCGGTGTGGAACAGCCGGGTGTTTGTGCTGGATGGGCGTTTGCGTCCGGTTCCGGTGGGTGTGTCGGGTGAGTTGTATTTGGCTGGTGCGCAGTTGGCGCGTGGTTACTTCGGTCGTGCGGATCTGACCGCTGACCGGTTCGTGGCCAACCCGTTCCAGCCCGGTGCGCGGATGTACCGCACCGGTGACTTGGTGGCGTGGACCAGCGCGGGTGAACTCGAGTATCGGGGTCGTACGGATTTCCAGGTGAAGATTCGTGGTTTCCGTATCGAGTTGGGTGAGATCGAAGCCGCGCTGCTCGCGCT
>NZ_JBSGEZ010000263.1:0-1427 GCF_053603155.1 Nocardia sp. NPDC004260
GCCTACGACCCCGCCCGACACGGCGGCGCCCAAACCCTGCAACCACAACCGGTCGCTACTTCTGCGGTATGAGGTTGACATAGGGAGTGTCATGGAACCTCCTTGGTTGCGGCCGAGCCGGATTCCCGATCGGCGATGATGAAGAACACGCGGATGTAGACGTGCGCGAGCACATTCGGGACAGCGCGGTTGAGAGTGCGCGGTGACCAGCCTTCGGCCCCTGCAGGTGCCACCAGCTGGCCCGCCAGTTCTGAGGAGTACTCGCAGGTGATGATCTGCACCCCCGCCGCTTCGGCGGCGGCGATCATCTCCTTGAGCTGAATACCACCACCGCCGCGAGAACTGGGCTGCTCTGCCAGGGCGACGATCGCGGCCACTCGCGCCGAACCCACGGTGGTCGAGGTCAACGCACCGGCCAGCTGGCGGGCGCGGCGTATCCCCTCGACCGTCTTCGGAGTCGTCAGCACCAGGTAGGGGCTCTGCCCCGGTACCGGGCGCCACGCGGGATCACGGCCGATCTCACGTGAGCATGCGCACCAGCGATCCAGCGTGCTGGCCCCACTTCCCGCGCTGACCGGCATCACCCACCACAGCGGCGGCCACCCGCCATCGTCGACGCTGGGCTCGCCAGCCTCAGTCGAAGCAGTCTTCTCCAGCACGACCGGCGTCGTCTCCTCGTCCGCCTCAGCCGAACGGTGTTGTTGCGCGGCGACGGTGAACGGGTTGGTCACATGGTCTCCTTTTGGGTAGCCGAGAGCGCAACGAGCACAGGTGACCCGCTGCGCAGCAATGTCGCCGCCGCTCCCTGCCCTTCAGCGGCCGCGACAAGGCGATCAGCGACTGATCCCGCGCTGTCGGGCAGCCATGCCATCGGCACGGGCTTCACTGGCGGCGTCGCGCCCGCTGGCGGAGCGGGGGCGGTAATCAGCCGCACATCGGGGGTGTCGGTCTTGGCTGTGGCCGCCAGGTCGGGGCGGTCGCTTGCCGGGGTGGTGACAGCGCCGTCCTGGTCGCGGTGATAGCGCGCGGTCGGTGTCGTGGCGTCGGGTGCCTTCTGCGGCGGGGTTTTCGCCTTGTCGGCGGCGACGCGGGCGGCGGCGTAGTCGCGGCCTGCCGCGATGATCCAGTCCGCAGTGATCTCGACCGGGGTGGATCCGTCGATGGCGACGCGCTGGGCCCGGTAGCCGCCATGGGTGGCTGTCTGGTTCCACAACCGCGAATCCAGCAGCAGCGCAGGAAGGTCCGCGTTGGCCTTCACCTCGTTGATCAGCAGATCGAATACCGAGCTGACTTTTTTCTCCGCCGAGCGCGGCGGAACGATGTTGAGCGCGGCCGAGGCTTCGGGCCCGGACGTCGCGGAGTGGTCGGACATCGAGGGGATCGCCGGGCAGTGGGATCGTCCGAAGGCGGACAAGACCTATCTCGAG
>NZ_JBSGEZ010000264.1:0-1418 GCF_053603155.1 Nocardia sp. NPDC004260
TCGGGTTCGCGGATGTAGCGGTAGCAACCGCGGTACCCGATCATCGGATTGCGTTCGTCGGGTTCATAGCGTGTCCCGCCGGCGAGGTCACGGAATTCGTTGCTCCGTAGATCGGTCGCGCGATAGATCACCGGCCGCGGGGCGAATGCCGCTGTGATCCGGTGCAAGGGCGCCGACAGCCGTTCGATGAAGGCGTCCTGCTCGCCGCGGGCGATCAGATCCCGAGGGTGGCGTCCGTCGAGGGCCTGCGTGATCAGCGTTTCCGCGCGCAGCAACCCGACACCGTCGACGTCGGTGGCCGCGACTCGTTCCGCGGCGTCCGGTAGCGCGAGATTGACGTAGACGCGGGTCGCGGTCGGTTCCGCCGGGGCGGTCGGCTCCGACGGCCTGGGCGCGGCGTGCACCGGTTCCGATCGCCCGGCGTGCACCTGACCCGCGGACCCGTCGACGGTCACGACGGCGCCTTCGGTGAGTGTGGTGGTTGCCGTGCGGGTGCCGACCACGCATGGCACTCCGAGTTCGCGGGCGACGATCGCGGCATGGCATGTCATCCCGCCGCTATCGGTGACCAGGGCCGATGCTCGCGAAATGGTCGGTAGCCAATCCGGATTGGTCATGGCGGCGACGAGTACCTCGCCGGCGCGCAGTGTCGAGCCCTCCGACGGCGAGCGCAAGATCCGGACGGCGCCGCTGGCTCGGCCGGGTGCGGCGGCAAGACCTCGTAACAGGACCTGGGTGGGGGCCGGTGCACGCGCCGGAGTTCCGGTATCTGCGCGGCCGGCCAGCGTGGTGATGGGCCGGGCCTGCACCAGCCATAGCCGCTCGTCGTCGAATGCCCATTCGACATCCTGCGGGATGCCACCGTGCAGCTGCTGTACCTGCAAGGCCGTCCGGGCTACCGATAAGGCCTCGTCTTCGCTGAGTACCTGAGCCGCGGCCTCCTCGTCGCTCAGCTGGATCCGCTGGTCACCGTCGGGCCCGGGCACGACAGCGAATCGCTGGTGGCCGGTGCGCGCGGCGATCAGCGTGGGCCCCTTGGCGTCGAGCATGTAGGTGTCGGGTTCGGTGGCTCCGGAGACCACGACTTCGCCTTGGCCGCGCGCTGCCTCGATGACCACGCGATCGCGGCGGCCGGTCGCGGGGTCGGCGGTGAAGGCGACGCCCGACCTGCGGGCGGCGACCATGCGTTGCACCACTACCGCGATATCCGGGCGTTCGTGCATCTCGCGACGGGCGCGGTAGGTCAGTACGCGCGGGGTGAACAGGGATGCCCAGCAGTCGACGACGGCATCCATCAGCCGATCGTCGCCGCGAATATTGGTTCGCGACAGGTTCATTCCCGCGAAGGAGGCGGTCGCGCTGTCTTCGCCGACGGCGGATGAGCGCACCGCGACCGAAACAGCATCGCCGAGCCGGTG
>NZ_JBSGEZ010000265.1:0-1403 GCF_053603155.1 Nocardia sp. NPDC004260
CTGCCCCGGGCTGGGGAATTACGTGAACACGGCCCTGGCCGATTACGTGAACGAGAACCTGGATCTGGTGGGGAATTTCATGAACGCCGACACGATCGGGGGGTCGGACAGCGGGAATGGGCAATACACCGCCGACGGTGTCCGTGGTTTTGCGAACTGGTTTGCGGATGAGCTTATTTCGTCGACGGATTGTGTTGCGTTCACGGTCGGGCCCCCTCAAGGTTGTTTCAGGCGTTTCGGTGTGTGATGTGGTGGGCGAGCGCGGTGAGCTGATCGCGTCCGTCGGGCGTCGGGTGGGCCTCGGCCAGGTTGGCGAGTGCGGCGTCGATGTGCTTGCGGGCTTCGCCGAGGACCCAGGCGTGTGCGCCCGTGCGTTCGATCAGCTCCGCGGCCCGCTGGGCTTCGAGATCTGTGAGTTGCCTGTCCTGCCGGTAGAGGGCTGCCAGCTCGGCTGCGGCGGGGGTCTCGGCCTCCAAGGCGTAAGCCACCGGCAGGCTCTTTTTCCGCCGACGCAGGTCGGCACGTACGGGTTTGCCTGTCCGGTCGTCGCCCCAGATACCGAGATAGTCGTCGAGGCATTGGAATGCGATACCTGTGTGGTGGCCGAAGCGAGCCATGGAGTGGATGCGATCGGGGGAGGCGTCGCCGTAGCGGGCTCCCAACGCGCACGCCGATTCCATCAGCGCCGCGGTCTTGGCCGCTGTCATCGCCCAGCATTGGGCCAGTGGCACCTCGCGGCGGGTCTCGAATTGGGTGTCGGCCAGCTCTCCGGCGACCAGGCACTGGACATCGTCGATCAATGTTTGCGTGGCTGCGGCGGCATGCTGGGTCGAGCCTCCCCATAGCGCGCGGACGGATGCGAAGAACAGCGCGTCCCCGACGAGGACGGCTGCGGGGGCACCGAAGACGGCCCAGACTGCGGGCCGGTGGCGGCGTATGGCGTCGTGGTCGAGGACATCGTCTTGGATGAGTGATGCTTCGTGGACGAGTTGGACGGCGGCTGCGGCGGGCACCGCGGCTGCGGGGTCGCCACCGACTGCGCGCGCGGTGGCCAGTACGAGCGCGGGGCGCACTCCCTTGCCCCAACCGCGGTCGGTGGCGAGCTTTCTGCCGTTGTTGTCCGCCCAGCCGAGGTGGTATGAGGCGATTCGCCGGATCTCATGTGGCAGCGCTGCGACTGAGGCGCGCAGGTGGGGGTTGACCAGTATGCGCGCCTGGCTGAGCAGATCCTCGACAGCAGCCTTCTCCGCATCCGGGTTCAGGGAGTGCGTCGCGGTGGGAGGCCGGTTGGACTGGTCAAGGACCGGTTCGGTGGTGCTGATAGCACTACCTTCGTTCATGGCTGGGACCTCCGGGGAACGCTTTTGTTGCTT
Organism: Nocardia sp. NPDC004260; assembly: GCF_053603155.1. Classification (NCBI taxonomy): domain Bacteria; kingdom Bacillati; phylum Actinomycetota; class Actinomycetes; order Mycobacteriales; family Nocardiaceae; genus Nocardia; species Nocardia sp. NPDC004260. The sequence goes on from NZ_JBSGEZ010000265.1 coordinate 1,374, forward strand.
GTCCTGCGAGGACTGAAATGAGACGGCGTC
>NZ_JBSGEZ010000266.1:0-1384 GCF_053603155.1 Nocardia sp. NPDC004260
GTACCGCATCAACGACATGTATGTCTGGGTGGTTCTGAATCGCACCGCGTTGATAGTCGAACGGTGAGCACGATCAATCAGGTTGGTGCAGCTGCTGGGGACTCCACATCCCGATGTCATCACCGGATGCTCGGCCCCTGGTAGGTGTGTCGGTAACGAACGTTCACGAGACACCCACGGCGGCAGTCGGTTTCCGCAGGCCAGCTCTGTAAAGGTTGCCGTGTACGCGGCAGTGTCAACCTGTCGGGGGTTACCGATACACTCCCGGGCCATGCGAATCGGCTACGGGCGCGTCTCGACGCGCGATCAGCACCCCGAAGCACAACACGACGCGCTCACCGCGGCCGGCTGCGAGACGATCTTCGTGGACAAGGCCTCCGGGAAGCTCGCGACCCGGCCGGAACTGGGCAAGGCGCTGCTGTCGGCCAACCGTGCCGGGGATCAGCTGGTGGTCACCAAGCTGGACCGGCTCGGCCGCTCGCTCGAGCACCTGATCGAGCTGTCCAACGCACTCCAGGAACGTGGAGTGGACCTGGTGGTCCTGGACCAGGGCATCGACACCTCCACCGCGGTGGGGCGGATGTTCTTCCAGATCCTCGGCGCGATCGCCGAATTCGAGCACGCCTTGATGAGCGAACGCACCCGCGACGGTCTGGCCGCCGCCCGCGCTCGAGGTCGCACCGGTGGGCAGAAACCCAAGCTCGGGCCGCGGCAGGTGCAGCTGGCTCGGGCGATGTACGACGAGCTCGATCAGGCCGGCAAACGCCGTTACACCGTCGCGCAGATCGCCGCCGAATTCGGTGTCACCCGTCCCACGATCTACCGGCATCTGTCCGCCTCAGGCGCCACAATGTGAACCAGCGCACGCGAAGTCGCGTGCGCGTGGAAGCAGGGGTGAGCCGTGACAGGTAGCGGGCTGACCGGATTGACCGACACCGACCGGCGGCAGGCGATGAACCGGTTCGAGGTACTACGTCCCCACCTCGAAGACGATGTGCCGCTCACCAGCGCTGCCGCCGCAGCCGGTGTGCCGTTGCGAACCGCGCAGCGGTGGCTGCACCGCTACCGGACTGGAGGGCTGGCCGGGCTGGCACCGGCGCGATCGAGGGCATGGCTTTGCGGCGGCCGCGTCCCTCGCTGGCGGTGATCAGCCGCCGGGCGGCCCGCGCCGCCGACGAGCGGGAGTGGGTTGGTGTCCCACACCACCGTCCGCTCGATCGTCGCCGCTCTCGACCCGGTGATGCTCACTCTGGCTCACGAGGGTGCCGCGGTTTTCCGCGACACTTAGTACCAATGCCGCTCACATAAGGGTTTGACCTGGTCGTCAAATTTGCGAACCGGTCGGTGGGTGAGGCGGAGTCGGTTGTGTCGCTTCAGTTGCGTG
>NZ_JBSGEZ010000267.1:0-1370 GCF_053603155.1 Nocardia sp. NPDC004260
TACTGCAACGACAGGTTGTGATTGGGGTGTTGGGCTGGTAGTTGGTGTGGTTGTGGTGGTGGAGAGGGCGGTTGGGTGGTCGGCGGGTTTCGAGGCGTTCGTGGGTCGGTTCGCGGCTCGGTTTCCTCGGTTCGAGTCGCGGCGGCAGATGCGCTTCTATGTGCGGGGGCTGCTGGGTGAGTGCGAGCGCAAGAACGGGTGGACGCTGGCGGAGGCTGTCGGCGATATGGGTCCGGAGCGTATGCAGCGGTTGCTGAACTTCTACGCTTGGGACGGCGACGGATTGCGTGATGATCTGCGCGAGACGGTCATCGAGGTCCTGGGTGATCCGCGCGGTGGGGTGTTGATCGTGGACGAGACCGGTTTTGTGAAGAAGGGCAGCAAATCTGCGGGGGTGGCTCGGCAGTACTCGGGGACCGCGGGCCGGATCGAGAACTCGCAGATCGGGGTGTTCCTGGCGTATGCCTCCGCGCGAGGGCGGGCACTGATCGATCGGGAGCTCTACTTGCCGAAGGAGTGGATCGATGATCGTGAGCGTTGCCGACGTGCGGGCATTCCCGATGAGGTTCGGTTCGCGACCAAACCTGTTCTGGCGCAGCGGATGATCGCTCGTGCGGCTCAGGCCGGTGTGCCGTTCGGCTGGGTCACCGGCGACGAGGCATACGGCGTGGACACCAAACTGCGTGTATGGCTCGAATCGGAGAACATCGCCCATGTTCTCGCGGTCGCGAAGAATTCCATGGTGGTCACGACGGGATTGACCAAGGCTCGTGTCGCCGGGGTCGTGGGCGCGCTCGCCGAGGACTCCTGGATGCGGATGAGTTGCGGGGCCGGCGCCCACGGGCCCAGGGTTTACGACTGGGCGGTGGTCGATATCCGTCCGCTGAGGGTGCCCGGTCGTGGGCATTGGCTGCTGGCCCGTCGCAGTCTCACCGACCCGACGAAGATCGCCTACTACGTGTGTTTCGGGCCCGCCGAGACCACGATCGATGAGCTGGTGCGCGTTGCGGGATGTCGTTGGGCCATCGAGGAATCGTTCCAAACGGCCAAGAACGAAACCGGGCTCGATCACTATCAGGTACGAGGCTACGACGCTTGGTATCGGCACATCACACTGTCGATGGCGGCCGCGGCGTTTCTCGTGATCACCCGAGACGCCGTGAAAAAGGGGGCTCCACGACCGCGTTCGGTGTCACATTGATCCCGTTGTCGTCCAACGAGATACGACGTCTGTGGAACCGAATCACATCACCGGTCACCTGCACGGTCGCCCACGTCGTGCACTGGTCCAACTGGCGACGATTAAGCCAGGCCCGCGCGCGCATCAGCCACTACAAAAGACGCGGGCATCACAACCTGTCGTTGCAGTA
>NZ_JBSGEZ010000268.1:0-1346 GCF_053603155.1 Nocardia sp. NPDC004260
GGCGGTTCCCCCCGATGTGTGGACACCGGCTGTCATGCTGCGAGCGGTACCTTACTGGCGGTCTGTTGCTCGTAGGTGATCGGGCTGGTTTGCCCGAGGCTCGAATGCCTCCTGATCGTGTTGTATCGCGTGATCCATCGGAATACCTCCAGGCGGGCGTCGCGGGCCGAGGCGAAACGGTCGGCGCCCTGTAGCGTTTCCCGTTTCAGGCTGCCGTTCCACGCCTCGGCGACGGCGTTGTCGGCGCTGGAGCCGACCGCGCCCCGGGACTGGATCACCCCGAGCTCGGCGCACACCGCGGCGAACTGCTCGGAGCAGTATTGGGCGCCGTGGTCGGTGTGCAGGATCGCCCCGGCCAGATTGCCGCCTCGGGTCGTGGCCGCGGCGCGTAGCGCGTCGACGACGAGGTCGGCACACATGTGGTCGGCGATCGACCAGCCCGCCAACCGGCGTGAGAACAGATCGATGACCGACGCCAAATACAGGAATCGGCCCTCAGCGATCGGCAGGTAGGTGATGTCGCCGACGTATTTCTGGTTGGGTCCGGCCGCAGTGAAATCGCGTCGCAGCAGATCGGGCACCTTCTGCCGCGACGGTTCGGGCAGTGTGGTGCGAACCTTCTTCCGTAGCCGCAGCCCGGCGATGCCGTACTTGCGCATCACCCGCTCCACCCGCTTGCGATTGACCGGCGGCTCACCCTGCTCGGCAGCTCGGTCGTTGAGTTCGGCGGTGATGCGCGGGCTGCCGTAGGTGCTGTCCCACTCACGGTGGATCGCGCGGATCCGCGCGGCGAGCCCGGCATCGGCAGCCTCACGAGCCACCCGCCCCGGCGCCGCCGAGATCCATCGGTAGAACCCCGACCGGGACACCTGCAGCACACGGCATAGTCGCTTCACCCCGAAGGCGTCACGATGGTCGGCGACGAACTGGAAGCGACTCACCATTTCGTCTCGCCCGCGAAATACTTCGCGGCCCGCCGCAGAATCTCCCGCTCGACCTCGAGCTCGGCGATACGGGCCTTGAGCTGCTTGTTCTCCTGTTCCAACACGGACGGCGAGGATACCGTTCGGTCTGCCTTGCCCGCTGATGGCCGCCCGTCCGACCCGACCGGCCCACCAGCCGTGCCAGCGGCGCGGGCCTGGCGCACCCACAGCCGCAACGTTTCCGGGTGTACTCCCAGATCGCGACCCACCGCCGCGTAGGTCTTGCCCGGATCGGACAGATACAACGCGACCGCGTCGGACTTGAACTCCTTCGGATAGGGCCTGGTCCCCACTATCAACTCCTCGAACTCCGGACCCTACGGTCCAGCTACTCAAGGTGTCCACACCCCGGGGGGAACCGCC
>NZ_JBSGEZ010000269.1:0-1344 GCF_053603155.1 Nocardia sp. NPDC004260
CCCGAACCACTCACCACCACACCAGCAACAACCAAAGCCGAGACCGTTATCGGAGCAGATACACGCATTCGGCCACACCCAATCCTCGACGTCGTCCGCGTCTCGGGACGGATGCACCGCACGGGACAACGGAGTCCTTCTGCCGGGCCGTATCCACGACCCCGGCCCACTTCCTCTGTGCGAAGCGAACCCTCGATAACATAAGGTACACAACCACGAGAACATAGCGGGTGGGTTCACGGAAATTCGCAGTAACTTAGCGCTTCTGGCGACAACCCCTGAAACCAGGGTACCGGCCCGAGCCACCCCATGCCCGTGCCCGTTTCGTCCGTTGCCGGCACAGGCTCGATGCGGTGATCCCTTGGCGCACCGCAGTTGTCGGCCGCGGCAGCGTCGCTCGAGCTACTTCTTCGCGAGCCTCCGGTGGCGTGATGCCAGTTGCCGGCACTGAATTCAGTCTCGCGCCATTCCGGTTCGCGCGACCTCGCTCGGCGCCGCCGCGGTCGCCACCGTGGCCGCGGCGGCGCGCTCGGCCTCCTCGACAGTGCAGCGGCCGAGGCCGCATGCCGTCGCCACACCGTAGGCGGATCGACCGGCGGCCGCTTCGAACAAGGCCAAGCTTCGGATATTGTCCTGTGCTTCCGCAGGCGACACGACGCCGGCGATGACGCGCCAGTCCGGGTCCAGCCGGCGCAGCGGCCGGTAGAACGCCGGCTCCAGCGGGGCAGGATGAGCACCGTAGGCACAGGGGATGTGCGCGGGTGGCAGCGGCACGGCGCGAGCGCGCAGGTCTCGTGCGACGGTGTTCAACAGCTTTACCGCCGGCGCAAGACTCCGCGGGGCGAGAAGTTCTTTGTGCTGGTAGTCGCCGTAGCACAGATGCAGGACGGTTCGTGCGCCGAGATCGTGTGCCCGCGCGAGGAAATCGGCCAACTGTCGCGCGACCAGACGGCCGACCGGAGCCTGCGCACCGAATCGCGCCGCCTTCACCAGTGCGAGCTGGGCGATCGGCGACTCCACCTGCCAGGTGATCATATCGCCGTGCTCGGCGGTGACTCGGGCCATTTCGGCCAGCACGGCCTCCACGAAAACCGGCAGGTTGCGCAGCGCGGGAGTCACCGTCCGGAGGTGACGCAGCGCGCGCCCGAGCGGAAGACCGTCGGCGACCGCGGCGCCTCCGAACACGAACAACGCCAAGTCCAGCGGATTCGGTTGACTGATCTGCAATCTCGTGTCGGCGAGTTCTAGATGCAATGCCGCTCACATAGGCTGGTCGGGCTGGTGTCAACTGGTGTTGATGGTGACGTCGATCTCAATCTTGTAGGTGTTTCGGTCGATGTCGCC
>NZ_JBSGEZ010000270.1:0-1313 GCF_053603155.1 Nocardia sp. NPDC004260
GAACTTGCGTGGCCGCAGCCCGCTGAACAACTCCACCATCACCGCATCGACCGCCGAGATCACCGCCACGCGAACACGATACCGACTGCCGCTCAACAACTTACGAGGCAACCCTTAGTCGGGTCAGCATCACCTGATCGAGGCTGAAGACTGGCTCGAGGAGACATCTGCTCACGGCCGGCGGATTCGGCGATCTCACCGAAGTGGGAGCTCGCCATCGCGGTCGGGATCCGGTGCATGAGGGTGTCGGCGGTTTCGCCGTGCGTCTCCACACCGGCACCGTTCGCGTGCCGCAGCATCTCGGGTCGCGGAGCGCGAGTGCGTCCAGGCGCACCCAGACCGGCCGCGGCGGGTGGATGTCGTTCAGCTTCCGCCTCGGAGGCCCTCCCGCTGCTGGGCAGGCGGTGTGGCATGCATCTGCCGCCGACCGAACACACTTCTGGATGCCAGGCGATGACTACGGAGGGTAGCCGTCGCTTCATGGCATGCGGCAACACCCCATGCATACGAAGGAAGGACAGGGCGGCCGGGGCGATGAATGACGGTGGACGCGGCCTCGCGTGGTTTGCGTGATCTTCTCCGAAGGGTATTCCGCCGTGCGGGGCCATCCCTGTAGGCGTTCGATTCAGGGCACAGCTACGGCGGCGTTGCCTTTTTGCCAGCAAAGGCATCGAAGGATGAGAAAATAGCATCGTAAAAATATTGGAAGAAGCCGGACAACTTCTTGCCGCGAAAATCTTGAGGCTCGGTGGTGTAACCGCCAGGCGTCATCGAGATTTCCCAGAGATTCTACAACAGGGCGTGGTGCCAGAAGCGACGAGCTCTGACCAGCATGGCGCTGCCATGCTCAGGAAGGCCGACGTCGAGCCGACCATGTCGTCGCCGGACGCGATACCGCACACCCCTGCCGGGGGTGGTGCAGTGTCCTCGCAGGTGCAAGATCAGCTCGAGCAGGCCAAGGAGATCGCGCGGCAGCGGGGGTTCACCAAGTTCTCGGACTTGAGCAACGGTATCGTTTGGGCCAGTAAAGCCGCAAAGTACGATCTGATGACAGCCGAGCAGTTCACCAAGGTCAAACCCCTCGGATTGACAAAGGATGACGTGCGAGTCATTCGCCACTCCTGCAGTTCTGTAGACCGAGCCTCCAGCGGTCGTAATCCCAGCGCGGGAGCGAGACCCGACCTGCTGACGTTTTATCTGGAAAATTGGGAGTAATGATATTGACCTGGAACTGAATGTTTGAGGTGTGGGTGGTGTTCGTGTAGGTCTGCGGGGTGGGTGATGATCTGAGGGTGGACATGCGCAGGCTTTCG
>NZ_JBSGEZ010000271.1:0-1300 GCF_053603155.1 Nocardia sp. NPDC004260
CGCGGGTTCTAGGAGTCGTTGCAACACCTCAGCTCGAGGGGTGTTGTGGATTTCGAGATCCGGGCGGATCGAACTCCGCAGGGACGTAAGAAGTTGTCGCGGGAGCGGCAGGCATACTGCCGCCTCGTGCAACAGGGTTTCAGCAACGCCGAGGCTTGCCGGATCGTCGGTGTCGATGCCCGGACCGGTCGCAAGTGGCGTCATGGCCGGACCGGGGAACGTCATCGTCGCCCGGTGCCACCGATCTCGATGGTGGCACCGGGTTGCGGCGTCTCGCGGTACCTGCGTGAAGACGAGCGGATCCATATCGCCGACCGGTTGAGAGAGAACGCCACGGTGCGAGCGATCGCGGTCGAGTTGGGTCGCAGCCCGTCCACGATCAGCCGGGAAATCCGCCGCAACGCCCACCCCACTACTGGGGCATACCGGCCCTACGCGGCCCAAGCTCGTGCCGAGGCTCGTCGACCGCGTCCAAAGCTCCGCAAGATCCTGGCCGACCCCGAGTTGTGTGACACCGTGCGGTCGATGCTGAATGAGAAGTGGAGCCCGGAGCAGATATGTCATGCTCTGCGGCGCAGGTTTCCCGACCGACCGGAGATGCACGTGGTCCACGAGACCGTCTACCAGGCACTCTATGTTCAGGGCAGGGGACAGCTTCGCCGCGAGCTTGCCGGCGCGCTGCGTTCGGGCCGGGCTCGACGGCGACCGCAACGCCAAGCCAACTGCCGCATACCCCGGTTCACCACGCCGATGCTGATGATCAGCGAGCGCCCCGCCGAGGTGGAGGAACGGGCTGTTCCAGGTCATTGGGAGGGTGATCTGATCATCGGCAAGGACGGCAGATCAGCGATCGGCACCCTGGTCGAACGAGCGTCTCGGTATGTGATGCTGCTCCACCTTCCCGACGACCATGGCGCCGAAGCAGTCCTCGACGCCCTGACCGGCACCATCACCGCCCTGCCGACCGAGCTGGCACGATCACTGACCTGGGATCAGGGCAGCGAGATGGCCCGGCACGCCGAGTTCACCATCGCCACCGACATTCCCGTCTACTTCTGCGACCCGGCCAGCCCCTGGCAGCGAGGCTCCAACGAGAACACCAACGGCCTCCTACGGCAATACTTCCCAAAAGGCACAGACCTGTCTGTTCACAGTCCCGAACACCTCACCGCAGTCGCCGACCAACTCAACCGCCGCCCACGCAAAACGCTCGGCTGGGAAACCCCAGCCGAGCGCCTGCATAGACTACTTGCGGCCTGAACCAAACGACCACGTGTTGCAACGATCCCTAGAATCCGCC
>NZ_JBSGEZ010000272.1:0-1292 GCF_053603155.1 Nocardia sp. NPDC004260
CGCTACGAACGCCGCGCCGACATCCACCAAGCCCTACTCAGCCTCGCCTGCGCCGTCATATGCCTCCGCAAACTCATTCTGAACTGAGTTCTAAGGGTTCGGCTGGAAGTATCATTTGATGTCGAATTGGCCAGGATCGAGGGGTGCCTTGATGATCAATATGTCTGACCGATGACCGTTGTGCTCGATGTCACCCTGTCAGCCCAGCTAGCCGACAATTAACGTTGGCTGTATGGATAGGACCTCGGTCAGCGTCGAACGAGTCATCGACGCTACTGCCTCTGAGATATTTGCTTTGCTCGCTGATACGGGAAGACATGCCGAATTCGACGGCTCCGGGACCGTGGGAGGTGAACGGTCGACGTCGCAGCCTCTGACGCTGGGATCGTCGTTCACGATGTCGATGCGGGGACGCAAGGAGACGCTGTTCATCCCGTATCGCACCACGAGCACCGTCATCGAGTTCGTGCAGAATCGGCTCATTGCATGGCAGACCTACGGTCCTGCCAGGCTGACGGGTGGTCGAATCTGGCGGTATGAATTGATGCCGCTCGAGGACCGAACCCTGGTGCGCGAAACGTGGGACATCACCGAGGAAAAGTATCGATTCCTCGTCATCGGCAAGTCCCTCCCGCAGCAAACCGAAGATGGGATGCGCGCCACTCTGGACAGGATCGCCGAACTCCTGCACCCGCAGTTGTGAGCTTTCCCGGGTAGCCAAGGGCGGCCTGCAAATTCCAGTGAAGCGACGGGCCGATGGTCGAGGGAACCGCGCATGCAACCGGCATCGGAACGGGGTGTCGCGGACGCGGTAGTGGCCGGTATCTAGTGAGCCGAGCTGGGCGAGTTCGGCGTCGATGTCGTCGGCGACACCGCGATCGTGTACTTCATGGACCGACTCACGCGCCACCTCGACGACCTGCGCCGATTGGTGCACACCCTGACCGGCAAGGGGTGCGAGTGCGATTCCGGAGCCCATACCGGCCGCAATCCCGCTCCCGCCGCCGAGCAGGCCGACTTGTTGCGCTCCCGCGCGGCCGCCGGAGTGCCGAGAACAGTGCTGGCCAGAGAGTTCGGCGCCAGCCGCGAAACCGTCTACGCCTACCTGCGGACCGTACCGCCACGATGTGGCCTGCAAAGAGTAGGAAGGTTTATTTTTAAACCCATCCCAGCTGCCGAAGGGCGAATACTCGAACGTGTCAATCCCCTGAAATCGTGGAGGGTTCCTCTATGCGGCCTCGTCTCGTGACAGGGCCGCTGCGGCCGCCGCGCGGACGGCGACCATATGGTTC
>NZ_JBSGEZ010000273.1:0-1233 GCF_053603155.1 Nocardia sp. NPDC004260
GAACGGCGGACCGCCACCATGGTCTGCACGGCGTTCAGCTTGGGGTTAATGTCGTCGGAGCCCGCCGGGAGCACGCCGGCTACGGCGTGCACGACCGGCCAGGAGATCGAGGCCGCACTCGACGCGCTCGGTGTGCAGCGCCGCCTCACCACGACGGTGACCGAGGTAGGCGAGGGCTATGCCGTCCTGTCCGACGGCACCAATGTCGAGGCCGACGCGGTGGTCTGGTCCGCGGGGATGCGTGCCAGCGCCCTGACCCGGCAGCTCTCCGACGACCTCGACCACCTCGGCCGGGTGCTGGTCGACCAGTGGTTGCGCGCACTGCCCGAGGTGTTCGCCGCCGGGGACACCGCCGCCGCGGCGTTCGACCCCGAGCACACCGTCATGCAGGCCTGCCAGCACGCCACCCCGATGGGCAAGGTCGCCGGCTACAACGCGGCAGCCGACCTGCTGCGGATGCCGCTGCGCCAGTTCACTCCCGGCCCATACGTCACCTGCCTGGACCTCGGCAAGGCCGGAGGAGTGTTCACCCGCGGCTGGGACCGCAGGGTGATGGCCTCAGGCGTCGAGGGCAAGGAGATCAAACTACGGATCAACCAGGCGATTCACCCACCGGTCGACGACGCCGAGAAGATCCTCGCCGCCGCCGACTGCGTCTATATCGAACTCCCCTTCTTTCCCCGCCCGGCGGAGAAGCCTGCTCCCGCCGCGTAACCACATATCTGCCGGAACTGTGGCGGCCCAGCCCTGCGCCGCCACAGTTCCAGCAGATGCCGAGACGCCGCCGCTGCTGGAATCGCGCCGCAGAGTTGCCATACCTGGTATCGATGATCCGGGCATGCGGTAAATATTGGAATCGGGACGCGCGGGTGCTCAGAACAGGGTGTCGCGCACGCGCAGCGGCCGGTAGCCGGTGGGGCCGAGTTGAGCGAGCTCGGCGTCGATGTCGACCTCGATCGCGCCGAAGAAGTTGATGTTTTCGCTGTGGGCGGGTGAGATGTGGGCCAGCACATCGGCGTCTATGCGGCGGCCCTGACGGCGCATCTGATCGACCGCGAGACCGTAATACTCTGTGGTCCAGGCGATTACTGCGTTGGTGGCCAGGGTCAGGCACCAGGCTTGTTCGGTCTGGGCTTCCAGGGGTCGCCGTAGTATCGGCCGAATTTCGGGCGGATATGGCGTAGCGGGCTGGTAGAGCAGGGTTTTTGTGTTTGGGGTGCGGGGTTGGGTGGT
>NZ_JBSGEZ010000274.1:0-1211 GCF_053603155.1 Nocardia sp. NPDC004260
TGCTGCGTTCCTCAATGATCATGTATCTTGTTGTGGGTCTTGTTGGTTCGGGTGTCGTGGAGTGGTTCTGCCGAAGGTGCTGGTGGCGCGTCCTGCGCGGGATGTGTTGGAGGAGCGGAATATTCGTAAGCTCGCTGGGGCGCGGCATGCTCCGGGTGATTGGATTCGCCGGGCACGGATGATCACGGCGAGTTGGGACGGGAAGTCCACCGCGGTGATCGCGCAGGAGGTGGGGTGTCATCCGCAGACGGTGCGAGAACGTCTGCACCGGTTCAACACTCATGGCCTCGACGGGCTGGGTGATCGGCCGGGGTCGGGGCGTAAACCTCGCCTGACCGAGACAGAGCGCAGTCGTATCGTGGCCTTGGTCGCCACCACGCCACCGGGTCGGTTGACGCGGCGATCCGATGGCGCTCTGGAAGCCGAGCAGGGCGGGGCACCGTCGAGCTGGACGCTGGATTCGCTGACCGCGGCCCTGCGCACCGAAGGCATTGTCGTGGGTCGTAGCCAGGTGCGCAGAATACTCGCGGCAGAGGGGATTCGATGGCGTCGGCCGCGGTCGTGGACGACGAGCAAGGACCCGTACTTCGTCCCAAAAGAACCCACATCGTCGGTCTCTACACGCAGCCACCGGCCGAGGCCACGGTAGTCTGCGCCGACGAGCTGGGCCCGGTCTCGCCGCGCACCTTCGGCCCCGCACCGGGGTGGTCGGTCGACGGACACCGCATCAAGGCGCCGCTGGAATACTCGCGAGGTCCGGACAAGATCTGGGTCTACGGATCGATCCGCGTGCGCGACGGCCAAGCCGTCACACTCACCGCATCCTCGCGCAACAGCGTGAACTACCAGCGTTTCCTCGAAATGATCGAACAGGCCAACCCCGTCGGTGACATCTATGTGATCACCGACAACCTCTCCAGCCACAACAGCAAATCCACCCGCGAATGGCTCGCCGATCACCCTCGGATCAAACACGCCTTCATCCCGGTCGGGGCATGCTGGCTCAACCTGCAAGAGCCGTGGTGGCGGATCTTCCGGCGAGAAGCCCTCGCCGGCCAGACCTTCGCCGACCACACCGAGATCGACCAAGCCACCCGCCAAGCCACCGCCGCCCTCAATGCCCGCGCGCGACCATGGGTCTGGGGCCGACCCGCCCCGAAACCAAGGACCCTACGCCGCCGCTTTATCTACCACCTTTGAGGAACGCAGCA
>NZ_JBSGEZ010000275.1:0-1202 GCF_053603155.1 Nocardia sp. NPDC004260
CTAGTGCCGCGTCAGGCAACGTTCGGTAGGTAATCCGGGTATCGGATCTTGGATCCGACGGCGAAGTCGCGGACGGGTCCGGCGTGTTGGTTGCGCCAGCGGATGTAGGTGCCGATCGCGTCGTCTTGTTCGCCGTGGCTGTGGTGGTCGGTGCCGTTCAACGCGAAGTACCGCAGCGCAGCGAACTCGCATTCGATTCGGTTGAGCCAGGAGCAGTAGGTGGGCAGGAATACCAGCTCGACCGCGTTGGCCGTGCACCATGCACGGACCTCGGCCCGCTTGTGGACCGAGTAGTTGTCGCAGATCAGATACAACTTCTCACCCGGCCACCGGGCTCGCAGCGATTTGCAGAACGCCAGGAACTCCGTCCACCGTTTCCGATCCCGGATCCGGTAGTACAACTGGCCCGAGGACAGGTCCAGGGCACCGAACATGTGCCGGACGCCCTGAGTGCGCCGGTAGGTCGCGCGCAACCGGCGTGGCCGACGGGCGGTGAACCAGCCGCGGCCGGGGCGGGGCTGCAGGTTCAAAGGCCCGAACTCGTCCACACAGACCACGCGCCCGTCTGCGGGCGGATGATCGTAGAGGTCGAGCACCCGCGCCATCTTGGCCTGAAAATCCGGGTCGTTGCTGGCCTTCCACGTTTTCGTGGCCTGCCACGACACTCCACCGGCCTTCAGGATCTTCCGCAGGGTTTCACGGCTGATATCGGCAATCTCGTTGACCCGCAGCACTTCCACCAGCTTCGATAGGCTCCATGTCGCGAACGGCCATCCCAGGTCACGGGGGCAGCACCGGGCGATCTGACAGATCCGATCACGTGTCGCCTGATCGGTCTTCGCCGGCCTGCCCCCGCTCCATTTTGGGTCCAATGCCTCGAAACCATGCGCGTTGAAGTCGTGGATTACCTGTCGCACATACGATTCCGACACTTGCATCAGCTTCGCGATCAACCCGACCGGCTGATGCTGTGCCGAGGCCATCACCACGACCGCGCGCCGCATCCGGATCGGCTGCTTGCTCCGGCGCGCGATCTGCGCCAGCTTGCGGCCCTCTTCCGGGGTCACCGCCCTGACGAACACATCCGGCTTCCGAGCCACCGGCACCACCTCCACCAGCAGCATCACCGGACACCAGCCGATGATCAACCCGCCACCCCGAGTGGCGGGTTACAGCATCAACCTTCCCGGACGCGGCACTAG
>NZ_JBSGEZ010000276.1:0-1199 GCF_053603155.1 Nocardia sp. NPDC004260
GCACCTCGTGCGCGGACTGCCGCTGCCGTGCGGCACAAGAAGACTGACCGTATGGTCGGTCGAGGCGATGAACCCCACCGGCGAGCAGCCCGACCGTCGACACAGCCGCCGTGGTGGGATTCGCCCGGATCAGGTGGTGAGGGCCAAGGGTGCCGGTGCGGGCTGTTGCGATCGGCCCGGTAGGTGGGCACGGACGGCACTGCACGTACCGCAGCCCGCGTAGCTCCCGCCCGGTCCCGTGTTTCGCGCGTGCACACCATCGGGGCCGGTCACCGAAGAGCGACGGCCCTGAGAAGTGTGGTCTCATTCGGCCGCTCGCGATGAACGCCCCTCCAGGCGAACGAATCCCTGCCGGTGGGAGGCGATGTCGAGCTGGCCGCCGGGGGTGGCGATGAGAGCGTTCCCCTCGCCGTCCCACAGCAGAACGCGATACCGCTGCTCGCGGTCACCTTCCCGGACGACAGCATCGACGTTGCCGATCGCCGGGTGCGGTGAGGACGGCTCGCCAGCAGGAGCATGAACCTCATGGCGGCCACGATGAGCGGCCGTATTCACGGACAACGACCCAGAAATGAAGAGGGGCCGTTGCGGGTTGTTGTCGGTCGTCGTCATGTGGTGAGGGGTAACCGATAACCCCGACGAGAACGCCTGCGAGCCTACAGCCGGCCTCGTGGATGCCCAGCAGTCTTCTCGTGAGTGGGTTATGGGGTGCTGTCGAAGCAGAATCGGGTGGCTGGACCGAGGGTGACGTTGCTGCTGTAGGTGCTCCGGCCACGGCGCGGGTGATGGTGTCTTCGACAGCGTCCCTTGCGGCCGGATGCCAACACGATGATCTCCTCGGTGGTGAGATTTGCGTGACCGCGATGGCACAGGTATGCCCCGTGCGGTGGTGGTGGGTGAGCCCTCACCGCGGAAAACGCGCTGCCACTGGGTTGATCGCAGCCGGCCGCGGGCCTCTCTGGCGCAGAATCAGGCGGCAGCGCAATAGGTTTCGCGTGTCACCGGGGTGCGAGGACCATCCTCCTGTCCACTCCGGGCGAATACCGGGTGGCCCACCTCGTGTGATCGTCCCTGCCGGAATGCGCACGGACGCTTGCTGTTCAGGTGCCGGTGATCGGCGTTACACGCATCGCTACGATGACCGCCGTGGGAGAGGATCCCGCCCGCATCCCGGATGCGTGAAACCCTCTCCGGCATCC
>NZ_JBSGEZ010000277.1:0-1195 GCF_053603155.1 Nocardia sp. NPDC004260
GCCACCGGTCGAATACGAACACATCTACCATCAACAGACCATCTCGGCCGAGGTGGCCTGAACTCGGGTCTCCACCGGATCCAGGACGGTTCAAATCGTCTTCCACGGACCGTCGTGGAACACGCTGGTGCGGATGCATTCGGCCTTGTAGAGACCGTTGATGGTCTCCATCAGGGCGTTATCGTAGGCGTCGCCGACGCTGCCGATCGATGGGCTGATGCCCTCGATCCGCAGATGCTCGGTGAACCGAATACTGGTGTATTGCTCAGGTTCAACCGGTGGACGCAACACCCGAGGTCACGGAGGGTGTTATGGGAAGGCCATCGGACTGGGTGCGGGAGGTCACCGGACGAGCGCCGATGCGGTCGCCGGGCGCTCCAGGGATGCCGCGTTCAGTGGAGCGCCTGTTCTGGGACAAGATCGCCGAGGGCCTGCTTCCGACGGAAGCTGGTGTGGCAGTGGGGGTATCGCCTGTCAAGGGCAGTCGATGGTTCCGTGATGCTGGCGGGATGTCACCGTATTCCTGGGCCAGGCCAGGCGGCCGTTACCTGTCTTTCGCCGAACGTGAGGAGATCGCGCTGCTCAGGGTGCAGGGCAAGGGTGTGCGGCAGATCGCGCGGGCGCTGGGTCGCAGCCCCTCGACCATCTCTCGTGAGCTGCGGCGTAACGCCGCGACCCGCGGCGGCAAGCTCGACTACCGCGCCTCGGTCGCCCAGTGGAAAGCCGAACTGTTCGCCAGACGCCCGAAAACGGCGAAACTCGCTGAAAATAAACAACTTCGGGACTACGTGCAGCAGCGCCTGGCGGGGCGGATCACCGATGCGAAGGGCAGGGTTGCCGCCGGGCCGGCGACGGGGATCTGGACCGGCCGCAACAAGCCGCACCGCTCGGACCGGCAATGGGTTCAGGCGTGGAGCCCGGAGCAGATCGCGCAGCGGCTGAAGATCGACTTTCCCGACGACAAGTCGATGCGGATCAGCCACGAGGCCATCTACCAGGCACTATACATCGCAGGACGCGGCGCCCTCGATCGGGAACTGATCCTGACTCTGCGAACCGGCCGGGCACTGCGCATGCCCCGAGCTCGGTCCAAACGCGTCGCCTGGGCCCACATCACGTCCGAGGTGCTGATCGGCAACCGGCCGGCCGAAGCCGAGAACCGCGCGAACCCGGGCCATTGGGAGGGTGATCTCAT
>NZ_JBSGEZ010000278.1:0-1186 GCF_053603155.1 Nocardia sp. NPDC004260
CTAGTGCCCCATCCAGATAGGTCGCTGCGCTAACCGGGTGTCGGGTTGGTCGTGCGGTTCCGGCTGGGTGATGCTGCCTGCGGAGGTGGTGTCGGTGGCCAGAAAGCCGGATGTGTTCGTTCGCGCGGTGTTCCCGGAGGAGGGACGCCGGTTGCAGAAAATCGCCAAGACGAGCAAGCAGCCGATCAGGATGCGGCGTGCGATCGTGGTGATGGCGTCGGCGCAGCGTCAGCCGGTGCCGATGATCGCGAAGCTGATGCAGGTATCGGAATCGTATGTGCGACAGGTGATCCACGACTTCAACGAGAAGGGTTTTGACGCGCTGGACCCAAAATGGAGCGCGGGCAGGCCGGCGAAGACCGATCAGGCGACACGTGATCGGATCTGTTCCATCGCCCGGTGCTGCCCGCGTGATCTGGGCTGGCCCTTCTCCACATGGAGCTTGTCGAAACTGGCAGAAATATTGCGGGACAACGATATCGCCGATATCTGCCGAGAAACACTGCGGCAGATCCTGAAGGCCGGCGGGGTGTCGTGGCAGGCCACGAAGACCTGGAAGGCCAGCAACGACCCCGAGTTCACCCAGAAGCTGAAGCGGGTGCTCGACCTGTATGACAATCCACCCGCCGACGGCCGCGTTGTCTGCGTGGATGAGTTCGGGCCGCTGAACCTGCAGCCCCTGTGCCGGACGCGGCTGGTTCGGTCGGCGAACGCCGAAACGGCTGCGCGCAACATACAACCGCACCCAGGGAGTGCGGCACATGCTCGGTGCGCTGGACCTTCGCACCGGGCAGCTGTACTACCGCATCCGCGATCGGAAACGCTGGACGGAGTTCCTGGCCTTCCTCAAGTCCCTGCGCCGGCGGTGGCCGGGCCAGAAGTTGTATCTGATCGCAGACAACTATTCGGTTCACAAGCGTCGCGAGGTGCAGGAATGGTGCGCCGCCAACGACGTGGAGCTGGTGTTCCTGCCGACCTATTCGTCCTGGTTGAACCGTATCGAGTGCGAGTTCTCCGCGTTGCGGTACTTCGCGCTGGGCGGCACCGACCACCGCTGCCACGGCGAGCAAGACGACGCGATCGGCGCCTACATCCGCTGGCGCAATCAGCACGCCGAACCCATCCGCGACTTCGCCGTCGGATCCAAGATCCGCCACCCCGATTACCTACCGAAGGTTGCCTGACG
>NZ_JBSGEZ010000279.1:0-1172 GCF_053603155.1 Nocardia sp. NPDC004260
CGGTCTTTGTCGGTGATGGGTGGGGTGGTGGTGTGTGGGGTGTTGTCGATGGTGAGCCAGTTGATGGTGTGGGGGAGGTGTGGGTGTGTGGGGGTGGTGGTGAGGCCGATGGTGGTGTGGGAGTTGGTGGTGATGTGGGTGATTCGTTGGGTGGGGTGTGTGGGGTCGATGGGGAGGAAGGCGGCGCCGGTTTTGGTGATGGCCCAGATGGCGATGATGGTTTCGGGGGAGCGGGGGATGGCGATGGCGACGATGTCTTCGGGGCCGATGTGGTGGTGGAGGAGTTGGTGGGCGAGGTGGTTGGAGCGTTGGTCGAGTTCTTGGTAGGTGATGTGGTGGTTGTTGTGGATGATGGCGGTGTTGTGGGGGTGGTTGTGGGCGGTGGTGGTGAGGAGGTCGGGCAGTGTGGTCGGTGGTGTGGGTGGGGGTCCGGTGCGGGTGAGGAGGTCGGTTTTTTCGGTGGGGTCGAGGATGTCGATGGTGGCGATGGGTTGGGTGGGGTTGGTGGTGATGGCGTGCAGGATGTGGAGCCATCGGTGGGTGAGGGTGTCGATGGTGGTGGGGTTGTAGAGGTCGGTGGCGTAGGT
Source organism: Nocardia sp. NPDC004260 (assembly GCF_053603155.1). Classification (NCBI taxonomy): domain Bacteria; kingdom Bacillati; phylum Actinomycetota; class Actinomycetes; order Mycobacteriales; family Nocardiaceae; genus Nocardia; species Nocardia sp. NPDC004260. Next base: position 588 of record NZ_JBSGEZ010000279.1, read on the forward strand.
GATGGTGGCGGTCATCTCGCCGTTGTGGTTGTCGGTGAGGATGATTTGTAGGTCGAATCGTGCTGTGGGGGTGGGTGGTTCGGTGGGGGTGATGTCGAGGTGGGGGAGGTGGAGGTGGGGTTGGTCGAGGTTTTGGAAGGCGAGGAGTGTTTGGAAGAGGGGGTGGTGGGAGCGGGTGCGGTGGGGGGTGAGGTGGTCGACGAGTTGTTCGAAGGGGATGTCGGCGTGTTGGAAGGCTTGCAGGTCGGTGTTTCTGGTGCGGGTGAGCAGGTCGGTGAAGGGTTCGTGGGGGTTGATGTGGGTGCGCAGGACGAGGGTGTTGACGAACATGCCGATGAGGTCGTCGAGGGCGGGGTCGCCGCGTCCGGCGATGGGGGTGCCGATGGGGATGTCGGTGCTGTTGCTGAGGCGGGCGAGTAGGACTGCGAGGGTGGCGTGGATGACCATGAACAGGGAGCAGTCGTGCTGGCGTGCGAGGGTGTGTAGTGCGGTGATGAGTTCGGTGTCGAGGGTGTAGGTGGTGGTGGCGCCGTGGTGGGAGGCTACTGCGGGGCGGGGGCGATCCACCGGCAAAGACAACTCCTC
>NZ_JBSGEZ010000280.1:0-1161 GCF_053603155.1 Nocardia sp. NPDC004260
ACACCCCACTGCTTCTCGCCCTCATGAATGGCCCAGTCAAGGGATGACGGTCCGCGATCACCCTTGGGTCCCGGATGCACGATCAGCACGGTGTGGGCCGACCAGATGTCCTTCGGGATCGCCGTGGTGAGCATCGGCGCAATGATCAGCTCCGGCCCGAAGGTCGCGACCCGCGCACGCAGCAGGTCGTTGCCGAGAGCCAGTTCGACACCGACCTGGTGGTTGCGGGCACGTAGTTCGATGTAGACGCGCCCGACGCCTGGGCCCAGCTCGACGCGTTACGACGCGACAGGATCGATTCCGCCGCGCCATATCACATGGCCGCGGAACTACTGGAAGAACGTGGTGACCTGCCCCAGGCACTGACCTGGTTCAACATGGCCGTGACCCGCCTGTCCGACGACGAGATGGCCGAACGCGACGACGAACTGGGCTTCCTCTGCTACGCCAACAACATCATCGCCGGACGACGCCGCATCCGCCAGGCACTGGGCCTGCCCTCCGACGACCTCGACACCTCGGTCGAGTCCCTGTCCCAACGCGCCGACGAGTTCGTCCGCACTTCGACCCCGTCGAAACCACCACGCGAAATGCGGGTGCTGTTCTGGCCTCGCCCGGAAATCCCCCACGCCCACGAAACTTGGCCACAGCTGGTCGAACCGTCGACGCCGACACCATCATCGCCGAGCGAGAGAAAGCCAACCGCGAATTGGCTGAATCCGGCATCGCCCGCATCACCATGGTGCCACTGACCGTCGCCAAACTCCTCGACTACACCACCCGCACCGGCAGCGACCCCACCGACTCCAACACCCGCCTGGCCTGCATCAACGAGATCATCACAGAAGGCCACGCCATCAACTGGCCACCGGCACGCAACACCCCATGCTGGTGCGGCTCGACCACCAAATACAAGAAATGCTGCGGCCGACCCACCACATAACCTCACCACCCAGCACCCTCACCACCGATCACGAAGTCGTGCTGGAGTACTAGGCAGCTCCCTGTGCAGGTCCGGGTGCGATTTCCGCGCCGAAAGTATCGCCGAGAGCGGCAAGCATGTCAGATATTGACCCGGAACTAAATGGTTGAAGCGTAAACGGTGTGTGGGGCATGGAAGTAGCCGCGGACATGGCCGGGGAGTTTCTGGATGCGTCGGAA
>NZ_JBSGEZ010000281.1:0-1133 GCF_053603155.1 Nocardia sp. NPDC004260
CGACGATGTCGATCAGATCGCGCAGATTGCGACCGAGCCGGTCGATCTTCCACACGATCAGGGTGTCGCCGGGGCGCAGATCGTTCAGGCATGCTCGCCACTGCGGCCGGTCCGCGCGGGTGCCCGAGGCGTGGTCGGTGTAGATCTTCAGGCAGTCCTCGCCGGCGAGGGCATCGAGTTGGGCCCGGGGGTTCTGATCGGCGGTGGACACCCGCGCGTACCCGATCTTGTGTCCCATAACGCGGAGACACTATCCCAACCCACCGACAGGACAGGGTTTCGCGGGGTTGTCCATGTGGTGGGTTTTGCGAGACCCGGTCCTGGGAGAACACCGTTCTGTCCAAGATCACGTAGTGGTCTATCGTAGACGCGTTTACGTGAGATAGTGAACGCATACAACTAGGTCGCCCATCTGACCTGCGAATTTCCCGGTTTCAGCACAGAGTTGTCTCGTGGGTGCGCAATCCAATCCGCGCGATTGGACACGGCACCGTAGGCCCAACCCTGGCGTCACGGCCGAACCTACGGCTTTTCGACCAGTGCCCGAATTCGCTTGCTTCGAACCCCGGCCTCGAGGATGCCGCCGCACGCGAACATGTCACCCCTCCTACCGCCGAGCGCGACACCGGTGCGAGGATGCCCTCCACCCCGGGTGAGCAGAGGTAACGCCGATAAGCCTCGATGCCCCGTCGAGGATGTCGCCTCCAGCACGGCTTCGGCCCCGGGCACTGCACGGGGCCGAAGCCGTCGTCGAACGGCATCAAATCTGTTGGCGTGCGCCGGTTTCGGGTCTCCGGAGAAACCGCAAAACAACGGATGTCAATGGCCGGTGAGTTCTGAATTGTGGCTGTATTGAGCGAGGGTGTATCGGATCGTGAACGGTCGCGACGACACCCACCCCGACCGTCACCGGATCGCTGTCTGCTCGGCCAGCGACCTCGTCCTTGATCTACTCAGCCACGACACCGACGGCGACCGCGAACAGGTCGGGTTGACCCGCTACACCCCCACCAGCGACACCCAGCACTGGCAGTTCCAGCACCCCTGATGCCCGCCTCGCCTGCTGGGCGACTGCTGTTCATTCGGGGAAGTCGAGTCCGGCAACGAGGTCGAAGAACTGCTGGTCGATGACG
>NZ_JBSGEZ010000282.1:0-1124 GCF_053603155.1 Nocardia sp. NPDC004260
CGCGCGGCCGGCGGCCGCGAGGGGTTTCGGCGGCGCGGGCGAACAACACAGTGGTGTGCGGTGTCGGTGCGTTCCTTCGGTGGGGCCTGCGATGCATCCGGCGCGCCGCGGCTCGGTGCGCCAGGTGGAGCGCCCGCACCGCAGCGCAGCGAGGAGCGGACGAACGACCTGGCGTGCCGAGCCGCGGTGTGCCAGCGTCGTGGAAGGCCCCACCGAAGGGGCGTGCCGACACCGCCCTTGCCCGCGCCACCGCGCGGCCGCCAGGCCGCGATCCTCAGCGACCAACCACCCCACCCGGCGGTGCGGTGCCGGGCGGGCCCGTCGCGGAGGTGGCGGGGGCTGGGGCGTGGTTGGCCGGATGGTGGTGAGTCGGCTTTGTGCGGTGCTGCGGGGTGATTGGGTGAGCCGGGCGGGGTGTCGCATGGGCTGGGAGTTATCCGCTTTAGTTGCTGTACTCGCTGTGCGAGTTCCGACGGCGGCCGCTCGCGGTGGGTGGGGCGGCTACGGGCGCCGCCGCGCGGCCGTAGGTCGCGATCGGAAGCGACCACCGGCGGGGGTTTCCGACTGCGCTGGGTGTTGAGTGGTTCGGCGTGACTGCGCTGGAAGGTAGTGCGCGGGAGCTACGGAGGTGCGGGAGGGCTTGGTGTCGCGGCAGCTCACATTCTTCTCGGGGTGCTGGTGGAGCACGTTGGCCGGGTGCGTGTGGTGGGCGGTGCCTGACTTCGCCGGAAATGAATGGGGTTGTGCTGGTTTGTAACCTGGAGGGACGGCGTGGGGCGATGCCGGGTCGCTGGGCGCGTTGGATCGGGAAGGGTGGCTGCGATGAGTGGTGTGTCGGAAGTGGAGCGGCTGGCGGCGCGGATGTTGGTGGAGCTGGAGGCTCCCTCGGCCGATGACGTGGCCTCGGTGGTGGCTGGTGAGAGGTGGCAGCCGCAGGGGTTGCCTGACGGCGTCCGGTTCGATGTGGTGTTCCCGGGTGCGGCGGGGTTCGATCTGTAGGAGCGACAGACGAAAAAGGGGCCGGAACCACACGGCGGATTCTAGGGATCGTTGCAACACGTGGTCGTTTGGTTCAGGCCGCAAGTAGTCTATGCAGGCGCTCGGCTGGGGTTTCCCAGCCGAGC
>NZ_JBSGEZ010000283.1:0-1119 GCF_053603155.1 Nocardia sp. NPDC004260
CGGTTCGATCCCGCGAGTGGGGTGAACAATATTCCGGTCGCGGTGCGGTTGAGCGGTGCGTTGGATGTGGCGGCGTTGCGGGCGGCGGTGGCGGATGTGGTGGCGCGGCACGAGGTGTTGCGCACGGTGTATCCGGATGTGGATGGTGCGGGTTTCCAGTTGGTGTTGCCGGTGGAGGATGCGCGGGCGGTGCCGGATGTGCTGGTGCGGCGGGCGCATGAGTCGGAGGTGGCCGCGTTGGTGGCCGCGGCGGTGGGGGAGGGTTTCGATGTGACCGCGGCGCCGCCGGTGCGGGTGCGGTTGATCGTGTTGAGCGAGACCGAGCATGTGCTGGTGTGCGTGGTGCACCATATCGCCGGTGACGGGTTCTCGATGGGTCCGTTGACGCGGGATTTGATGAGCGCGTATGTGGAACGTGCTCGGGGTGGGGCGCCGGTGTGGCCTGCGTTGGAGGTGCAGTACGCGGATTACGCGTTGTGGCAGCGGGAGATTTTGGGGGATGAGCGGGATCCGGGGTCGTTGCTGGCGGCGCAGGTCGAGTTCTGGCGGGAGGGGTTGGCGGGGTTGCCCGAGCAGGTGGAGTTGCCTGCGGATCGGGCGCGGCCGGTGGTGGCGTCGTATCAGGGGGCGACGTTGGGGTTCGAGATCGATGCCGAGGTGCATGCGGGGTTGAGCCGGATCGCGCAGGCGCACAATGCGACGGTGTTCATGGTGGTGCATGCGGCGTTGGCGGTGTTGCTGGCGCGGTTGTCGGGCAGCCGGGATATCGCGGTGGGCACGCCGGTGGCCGGGCGGGGTGAGGCGGCGTTGGATGATCTGATCGGGATGTTCGTCAACACGTTGGTGTTGCGTACCGAGATCGATCCCGGGGCGCGGTTCGAGGAGTTGCTGGCGGGGGTGCGGGCGGTGGATGTGGCGGCGTTCGGGCATGCGGATGTGCCGTTCGAGCGGTTGGTGGAGGTGCTGGATCCGCCGCGTTCGCCGGCGCGGCATCCGTTGTTCCAGGTGATGTTGACCTTCCAGAATCTGACGGTGCCCGAGCTGGAGTTGCCGGGGTTGTCGGTGTCGGGGCTGGATCTGGCGGTGGGGTTGGCGAAGTTCGATCTGCAGTTGGCGGTG
>NZ_JBSGEZ010000284.1:0-1110 GCF_053603155.1 Nocardia sp. NPDC004260
TATTGAACCGTAACTATTGGGTTTCCTTCAGGCTCGTGTAGCGGATGTGGGGCGCGCGGAAGTAGCCGCGGACGGTGTCGGGTTGGCGTTGGCGGCGATGCAGCAACCGGCGGGTTTCCCGGGCGAGGTCGTCGGTGGAGCGGGCGCGAGCGGCGTGGACGTGCCGTTTGATGTCGGCATTGAGGATCTCGTCCGGGTTGAGTTCGGGGCTGTAGCCGGGCATCAGGTGCAACTCGATGCGGTGGGTGTTTTCGGTCAGCCACGCAGTCACGGCCTTGCTGCGGTGCACCGGGTGCCGGTCGGCGATCACATGGACCTTGCGTCCGGCTTGACGGGCCAGCCGATCCAGGAATGTGATGAACACCTTCGCGGTGAACCGGCCGGTGAACACCGAAAACCACAGTGCACCACGAAAAGCGACTGCAGACATGACGTTCACACGCAGGCGCTTGCCGTTGACCCGCACCAGCGGAGTGCTGCCCTTCGGTGCCCAGGACCGGCCCGGCGGAGCGGTGTCGCTGCGCAGTGCCCGCACTGATCAGCCCATGCCACCACGGCGTTCTCGCCGCGGGCGCGGGCAGCGATGGCGGGATAGGAGACCTCCAGCCACTCGGCCACCTTCTCCGGTTTCTGCCGGTAGGACCGCCGCGCCGGGCGTTGCGGGGAAAACCCGTGGCGGCGCAGCCATTTGCCCACACCCTGCTCGGTCATGACGACGCCGACGACATGCGGATCAACTCGGCGACCAGCGCGCGGGTCCACAACGGGCCGCCGATCAACAACTCCTCGGGGGTGTAATCGGCCATCGCGGTGAACAGCACCGCGCGGTCCTCGGCACTGATCGCCTCGCCCCGCCCGGTACGCGACTTCACCGGAGCAGCAAGCGATTCCCGCCCCCCAGCCTGGTACTTACGCCACCAGGTCCCCACCGACCACCGCGAGACCCCGAACATCTCGGCGGCCTCGCGGTAGCCGCTCACCCGTCCCGACTCCAGCGCGGCCACCACCCGCAGCCGCACCACCTCCAGCGCAGCAGGCGACAACCGCCGCAGGTCCACATCACCCACACACCCTCAACGACCAAGGCAACCAAGAAGTTTCGGTTCAATA
>NZ_JBSGEZ010000285.1:0-1085 GCF_053603155.1 Nocardia sp. NPDC004260
GACGCATCCAGAAACTCCCCGGCCATGTCCGCGGCTACTTCCATGCCCCACACACCGTTTACGCTTCAACCATTTAGTTCCGGGTCAATATAAGCACTTTCCACGATCCGATCAGCGTTTCGCTAAAAAATCGAGCGACCGCCCGAAGGCCGCTACCTATCCTCACCGCCGATCAGCAGGCGGAGCTGAATCCAGGTCTGCGACAGGTGATCGACTACCGCAAGAGCGGGCTGTCGGCGAACTGGATCGTCGGTTGTCCGCTGGATTGCACCTACTGTGTACGCCATACCTTCGACAACTTTGGGATGAAGGTACCTCGACGGCTGATGGACGAGGAAAACGCGGCTCGGATGCTGCTGCGCAACAAGCACTTCCGCCCGCATGTGACCCCGATCCAGCTGCTGAACAGAGTGACCGATCCCATGCTTCCCGCGGTGAAGCCGCACACCCTCGAGATGCTGCGTCTACTCGATGAGCAGGGTATTACCAACCACGTCCTGCTCATCACGCGGTGGCGGATCGAGCCAGAGGACTGCCCGGTCCTCAACACCTTCCACAACATCCGGCTGACCATCCTGGTTACGCACAGTGGAATCGAAGACGAACGCATCGAACCGGTCGACTCCAATATCGCGGCGACTTCGCTGCGGACCGCGTTCGAGCACGCCGAGAGCTATCGCGTGATCCTCTACTGGCGCCCGATCGTGCCGGGTCTCAACGACTCCGACGCGCATCTGGACCGGGCGCGTGAACTCAGCCATTTCGCCCACGCCACCGTCTTCACAGGCCTTTTCTTCAAAGACCAGATCCGCGACTACTACCGGGAGAACGGTCTGCCCGGGCTGTACGACGACAATCCCTCACGCAAGATATTCCCCGAGCAGTTGGAGCAGCGGATTCTGGCCAATCGTGCCGGGTTCGGATCGCCGTTGTTCCGGAAGACGAGTTGCGGGGTGACCTTCGCGCATAGCGTCGCCGACTACAACGGGCACTACCTATTGACTGAACTAACTACCCTCGTAATCCCAGTTCAGAGGGCGTTTTCGGCATGTGGTACTTATTCTCGCCATGTCGCGATCACAGAT
>NZ_JBSGEZ010000286.1:0-1079 GCF_053603155.1 Nocardia sp. NPDC004260
CGTTCGGTGGCGCCCTCGGCCAGGGAAACGGTGGTGTCGGCCGACACCGAGTTCTGGGCATACGCCCTGGCTGAAGTCCAGGGTTTCAACGAAACACTGGCAGGTGTTCCGAGCAGCGAGCGCTCGACCTGGCGGTGGGCGGCAAGCCGGGTCGCTGGAGTGCTGGCGTTGTGGTCGTGGCGGATTGAACCGGACGCGAGAGGAGCTTTCGCCGTCGCCGCGCACGAAGTCGGAAGGTCCGCACTCGCGGCCGGTAGCCGCGCACGTCCGCGCATCTTCCGGCCGCCCGCGCCGGATCTGGCACAGACAGCGTTCGTCCTCGCGCAGCTTTGCGGCGAAGTGCACGATCCATCCACCGAGTCGGATTTGGTCGGCGCGTTGATCACCAGTATCGCGGCAATGATCAAGGCACATCGCGAACGCGGGGAAATGGCGCGGGCGTCGAGCATCTACGCCACCGCCGTGGGTCCTCTGAAGTGGATGGAACACGAGATCCGCACCACTGTTCCGACCTCGGTGATCGGCTGCCAACTCCGAGCCGGACACACATCGCGGCTCCAGTCGTAACTGATATCGGCACCCGGCTATGACATGGCGGCGCGGAAATCGCCACCTGGACCTGCACAGGCAGCTGCCCAGCGCGTCAGGCAGTACATGGCGCACCGCAACTCAGCAACGGCAGCACTCAGCATGATCATGCGGAACAGGCAATAGGGGTTGCCTATTTCACGACAACGCCGATACGAGGCATCGACTCTTCACATCGAAGGATGGAGGGCAACATTGCGAATCCTTCTGGTCGCCCAGGCATTCAACAGCCTTACCCAGCGCGTCTACATCGAACTACGTGCCCGCAACCATCAGGTCGGTGTCGAACTGGCTCTCGGCGACGACCTGCTGCGTGCGCGGGTGGCGGCTTTCGGGCCGGAGCTGATCATTGCGCCGATGCTCACCACGGCGATCCCGAAGGACATCTGGTCGGCGCACACCGTGCTGATCGTGCATCCGGGACCCAAGGGTGATCGCGGACCGTCATCCCTTGACTGGGCCATTCATGAGGGCGAGAAGCAGTGGGGTGT
>NZ_JBSGEZ010000287.1:0-1063 GCF_053603155.1 Nocardia sp. NPDC004260
CACCCAGCATGCGCGGCGCCAACACCGGCTTCGCGGTCTCCCCCGACATCCACCAAGCCCTCACCGACCTCGCCCGCGCCCACAACTGCACCCTGTTCATGGTCGTGCACGCCGCCCTCGCGGTCCTGCTGGCCCGCCTCACCGGCGACCCCGACGTCGCGATCGGCACCCCCATCGCCGGACGCGGGCAACGCGCCCTCGACGAGCTGGTCGGCATGTTCGTCAACACCCTCACCCTGCGCACCCGCGTCGAGGCCGCCACCAGCTTCACCGAACTCATCGACCAAGCCCGCGAAACCGACCTCGCCGCCTTCGCCAACGCCGACATCCCCTTCGAACGCGTCGTCGAAATCGTCGCCCCCGGCCGCGCCACCACCCACAACCCCCTGTTCGGGGTCGTGCTGTCGTTCCAGAACAACGAACAACCCACCCTGCAGCTGCCCGGCCTCACCGTCACCGCCCTGGACACCGACACCGTCGCCGCCAAATTCGACCTGCAAGTCAACATCAACCCCCACCACCACGACGACGGCAGCCCCGCCGAACTCGACACCATCTTCACCTACGCCACCGACCTGTTCGACGAAACCACCATCCACACCCTCGGCCACCGCCTCGAACGCATCCTCACCACCATCGCCACCAACCCCCACACCCCCATCGGCGACATCGACATCCTCGACCGAACCGAACGGGAAATGGGCACGGCCAGAGGCGTTCCCACCCCGCCGCCGAACTCGGCGGCGACCGCGGGCACCACACTCGCCCAAACACTCGTGGCCGCTGTCGAGGACGATCCGGACGCCCCCGCCATCCTGTCCGGCGACGACGAGCTGTCCTACCACGATCTGGAGACCCGCTCGTCGCGTTTGGCGCGAGTGCTCATCGCGCGCGGCTGCGGTCCCGGCGCGGGTGTCGGACTGCGCTTGGATCGCGGCATGGAAGCGGTCATCGCGACCTGGGCCGTCCTCAAAACAGGCGCCGCCGTCGTCCCCGTAGACACCCTCGACACCGCACTGCCCGACGACCTCCACACCAAAGTCGGCCTCACCCTGGGTGATCC
>NZ_JBSGEZ010000288.1:0-1054 GCF_053603155.1 Nocardia sp. NPDC004260
GTAGATCTGGGGTTAGCGGAGCCTCTCGGGCCTGCGCTTTGCTGGGTCCATGAACCTGATATGGTCGGTCTTGGGCCGAGGTAGAGGATTTGCTTACGTGTTGAGGTCCTCTCTGTTGCATCTGTGCTGAGGCCACGCGCGGCGAGATCGGGGATTCGCATACGTAGGGTGATCTTCGAGCTGGTCGAACGACTCCGTGGGGCAACTAAAGGGGTAGCCGACGCTGACGCCTACCCCTTGCGACAGTCTGCGCACGGCCTTCGCCGGGTCTCTGGGGTCGGACAAACCGACGAAGAGATCGCGCAGCGGTTCCGGGGGGTCGATTCGCGGGCAAGGGACCGTGACCTGATCAATGATCTCGATTACCACACGCTCTACGTCGAAGCGCAGCGCTTCGACGGTAGTGATCCGCGTGTGGCGAAGGAAGTCCGACGCCTCGGACGTGTCGGTCGTGGCGACCCGGCATTGGCGCAGATTCTACGACGTCAGGGATTCGACGGCCTGCCTCGTCTGGTGGATGCCGAGGGTATGCGCGAGGCTGTCGAGGGTGGCTGGACGGAAATGTCTCGGGGGGTGAGAAGGCTTCAGGACGTTGAGGAGTTCAAGACCGCCGATAGCTTTGTCCCGGGCAGGGGCGGTTACGGCAGCGGTACGTACGTTTTCGGCCGAGAACCAGGAAAAAACGAGCCTGATTCGGCTCACCTCCGCGAAATGGCCAAGGACTGGTCAGGCGATCCGACGGGCGCCGACCCGGGTGGCGTGATCCATATGGCGATGCACCCGGAAGCGTTGACGACCGATTTACGTTCCTTGACCGCACAGCGAGATGCAGAGCTGGCATCGATCGACGCGGAGTTGAGACAAGCACCGGAGAGGTCGGCAAGAAGAACAGAGCTGGACGAGCGCAAGAATGTGCTGTCGGACGTGGGGCGATACGCCGCCAGTAGGGGTTACGACGCGTACCGCATCAACGACATGTATGTCTGGGTGGTTCTGAATCGCACCGCGTTGATAGTCGAACGGTGAGCACGATCAATCAGGTTGGTGCAGCTGC
>NZ_JBSGEZ010000289.1:0-1049 GCF_053603155.1 Nocardia sp. NPDC004260
CACCAGACCTCATCCGCGGCCAGCGCGAGCATCACGCCACCAGCCGCCGCATTTCCCGCCAAAGCCGAGATCACGAGCTTGTCGGTGGTGGTGAGGATTGCTTCGACGAGGTCGTTCATGGCGTTGATGTTGAGCCAGGACTTCTCGGCCGGGTCGTCGGCCGCCTCGATCACGTTCAGGTGGATGCCGTTGGAGAAGAAGTCTCGGGCCGGGCCGAGCACGAGCACGTCGATCGGCCGTACACACGCCTGCCGGAAAGCCGCCAGCAGGCTGCGGCATTGACGTGTACTCATTGCGCCGCTGGGAAAAGCGAACTCGAGGTAGCCGACGGTGCCCTCTTCGCGGTAGCGAAGTTCGGACCAGGTGTCCCGGGCGGCGGCTGCGGCCGGTGTGACCGGTACCTCGGGGATCGACTGGGGCAGCTCAGGCCCGAGTGCATCGGTGGCGGGCAGCGTGAACGTGGGCGGACCGCCCGGCACTCGGCGAGCACGCAGCTGTGGCAGCCATACCGCGCCATCGACGGTGGCCCGGCAAATCGCACCGTCACGGACAGCGATCACCGTGCCCGGGACGCCGCGTAGGCGATCCTCGCGATGGCCGCCGTGCAGGTAGTACTCCCGCCCGTACAGTTCGTCCAGGACACCCGGCCGTGAATCCGCGGCGCGCAGTTTCCGCAGCACAACGTCCGTATCGTCGGCTGCCCAGTCGATCCGGCGGTTCCGCTGGTCGTGGTACGGCCGCAGTCGTCCCCGGACGTCCGGGCGCAGGTAGTCCAGTGGCTCGGGCTCGAACCGGCCACCAGCGAATCGGTCGACCGCGAGCAGCACGGCCTGCGCAGCGGCATCGGCTACCTCGTTGCGATACAGCTCGCTCTTGCCGCACGGTGCGACAACGAACGGCACCGAAGCCCAGATCGGTCCCGCATCCATCTCCTCGACCGCCTGAAGCACCGTGACACCCCACTGCTTCTCGCCCTCATGAATGGCCCAGTCAAGGGATGACGGTCCGCGATCACCCTTGGGTCCCGGATGCACGATCAGCACGGTGTG
>NZ_JBSGEZ010000290.1:0-1038 GCF_053603155.1 Nocardia sp. NPDC004260
GGGGTTCCCGGAGATCAGCCGCGAGGAGTTGTTCCGGTATTTCACGCTGGCCCCGGCTGATCTGGCATTCGTGGATCCGGGCCGCGGCCGGGGTCCGGCGGATCGGTTGGGGCTGGCGGTCGCGTTGTGCACGCTGCCGTGGCTGGGGTTCGTGCCGGACCGGTTGACCACGGCACCGCCGGTGGCGGTGGCCCGGCTCGCCGGACAGCTGCGGGTGGATCCGGTGGAGATCGGCTCGTACGGCAAGCGCGCCAAGACCCGCACCGAGCATGTGCGGCTGGCCGCTCAGTATCTGGGGTGGCGGGTGGCCGGGTCGCTGGAGTCGAAGGAGTTGGACGCGTTCTTGCTGGCGCGGGCGATGGAGCACGATTCCCCGACGCTGCTGTTCCGGCTGGCGTGCGAGTATCTGATCTCGGCGCGGGTGATCCGGCCGGGCCCGGTCACGGTGGTGGAACGAGTCGCGCACGCCCGCCACCAGGCCCAGACCGAAACCTATGACCGGCTCGCGCACGAGTTCACCACCGAGCGGTGCACTGAGCTGGACGCGCTGCTGGTCACCGATCCCTTGCTCGGGGTATCGCGGTTGCGGTGGCTGTCGACCGGCCCGGTGGAGGCGTCCGCGCAGCCGGTGAGGGCCGAGGTCGACAAACTGGGATTCCTGCGCGGGATGGGCGCGGACCGCCTCGATATGTCGGTGCTGCCCGCCGAGCGACGCCGGTTCCTGGCCACAATGGGCCGCCGCCTGACCCCGGAGGCCCTCGAACGTCGTGACCCGCAGCGCCGCTACCCGATCCTGCTGACGGTGCTGGCGCAATCGGCCACCGACGTGCTCGACGAGGTGGTGGCGCTGTTCGACCAGGCGATTTCGGCGAAGTTCGGCCAGGCCGAGCGGCGCATGCGCCACGAGCTGGCCGAACGCGGCAAATCCGGTGAGGACCGCCAAGTCCTGCTGGACGAGCTACTGGCTATCGTCACCGATCCGCGGATCGGTGACGAGGAGATCGGCGGCTTGATCCGGGGCGATGCGATCGGGTGGGA
>NZ_JBSGEZ010000291.1:0-1032 GCF_053603155.1 Nocardia sp. NPDC004260
GGACTCAGCGGGACATTGTGGAATTCAGCGACGAAATCGGAGTGGATGCCGAAGCGTGAATCGGGAGATTCTGGGAACGATAGCGAGTGATCGAGAGCGACAATGCCACCGTGGCGATCGGTTCTGTAGTTTTTCCAGTGCCGGTCGGTATTGCCGATGCCGTAGTCGAGTACAGCCATCTGTTCTCGTTGATCTAGCGGATAGAGCTGGTTCAGGCCTCGGAGCCTGTTCAATGTCGCGGGTTTCCATTTCTCTTCGTCTGGTAGCCGAATATGGGCCTTTCCTGGGTGGCTCCGAAGGGACGGGACCCACAACTGGACCGAGCCAGGCCCGTAAGCGCCGGTCGTGATAGTGGTCGGCGGGCACCCGCCCGAAGCCGAGTGCCTCGTCGAACCGGTACGCCGCTTGCTCCCGTGCTGCGAGTTGCCCACCTCCTGTGGGTATCCCGTACCGCAAAGGTCTACCGTCGGGCAACATCCCATGTAGCGTTTCCAACCAACTTGGTTTGTAGACACTCAGCGGTATGCGACCATCGGGCCCCCCGACGAAGGTTTGACTGACCCCACCTCCCAAGGGCTCAGGTTTGCCGACCAAAGGTCTCCTCATCCCTTTTTCGAAGGGGCTCATGCGATACGAGACCTGCGCAGCATTTTCCAGATCAGATACGCCCATGACAATTGGAGCATTCTTTAACCGACGAGAAAAACCATCGATGACATCATGCAATCCTCCGCCCATTCGTCCACCTTGGCCTTCGAGGATGGCAGTCAGCTTTCGGCACAGATCAGCACAAATCCTAGAATCCAACCCATTTCCTGTTCTGCAGATGAAGTTCTGCTAGTAGAGGCCGCCGTAGCCTTCGCCGAAGAACGGGCGGATTTGTCGTATATGCTGGACCATATCGGTGTAGCGGGCTGCGAGTTCGTCCTCATCGAGGTATTGACCCGGAACTAAATGGTTGAAGCGTAAACGGTGTGTGGGGCATGGAAGTAGCCGCGGACATGGCCGGGGAGTTTCTGGATGCGTCGGAAG